>NZ_JAEQCI010000184.1:0-3342 GCF_020738565.1 Microcoleus sp. PH2017_12_PCY_D_A
AGCCTCAAATGATTGCAGAGCAATTATTTGAGGTTTTGAGAATTCTGAATTCTTTTGAAATTAAATCCGATCGAATATCTGCGGAATGTGGGTTATAAACTGCTGTTTTTAGGTTCAAGTTACGATGAGGCTCACTCGTGGCTACTGGAAGATGAATATGAGCGAGTTGATGGTAGGCTTTTAGCCTCGGAAATAGTTTGAGTGAAGAATAATTAGGGCGATCGCCCTTTAGGGCAAAAAGGGCGATCGGGCATTTTCCTAAGCAACCCCATAGCCCGTATACGGACGCTTGTAAGGCGGATGCAGCCCTAAAACAATGTCCTCTTTGGCTACTCCCATCTCGACTAATTCCTGTCCGAGGTCTGCTTCTGTCATATTGCGTTGAATCCAGATTTTACCATCCTTGATATCTAAGTGAATGAAACAGTTATAAATGCGTTTGTATCCCTCCCAGCCCACATCTAAAATTTGGTAATGGTCGTGTTCTGTATCGAACACAAGTTGGCACTCAACATCCAACTCTGAGTTATTATATAGACTGGCATGAGAGGTTAATAGTTGGCGGATAAATTGGCGGTACAGCTCTATTCTTTCCATTCAATGATTACCTCCTGAACCGGAGCGTAGACGATTAACTTCACTTGATAATGTCGGATAGCTTCCTGAGTAAATCGTTCTTGAAAGAAGGATTCAAATATATCGATAGGGACTGCCAGATATAGAGTTCTATCTGATTCGCTCATTTGCAATCCTAAGCGGTAGTTCAAAAACTGTCCTAACGCTGAATGAAAGTCTGTAATGGCTGATGGATTGAGAAAGCTTTTGATTTCAACAGCAATCTTTCGTCCAGGCTTTTCAGCGGCAAAGACTTTCTCTGCTGCTAGATCGATCTCAAACTTCACCTTATCTATCTTGAGGATGAGCGGATCTGCCGTAATTACCCACTGCTCCTTCAGGAGTGCTTGTTTTACAGCATCATGGAATAGGTCTTTGGCAGCCATCGTTTTTTCACAGCATCTAGCTATTATTATACAAGCGATCGCTCCTCAGTTCAAGTCAGGGCGATCGCTCTTACGGATGAGGCAAAAGAAAGGGCGATCGCCCTTTAGGGCAAAAAGGGCGATCGCCTATCCTCAAACTTCAGTTATTAATTAAATTTTGGAACACGAACCTCAATCGTCCTTTCTGGATTATTACTAGGATGCCAATAAACAGGATCCTTCGTGGCTCCCGACCAATTGCGAATATTGATCACACAGTCTCCGTTTTTAACGTGTGCCCAGATATGCCAAGTATTCTTTTGAACACTTTCATCGAAAATTCCTACCTGTCTAAGCTCATTAAAATTGTTGTTACAGACAGAATCTGCCTGTTGTTGATTCATATTTGGCAAATTTGGTAATCGACTAATGAAGACAAATTCATGTGCTTCGTAAGCGATCGCTTTTTGATGTATAGCTTGTCCCCAATTTATAGTCAAAGACATACAAAAGGTTGACATAAATAGCAGAATTCCCAGCGGTTGATTGTTCAAAATATGCTTTGCCATTGAACCCCCTAATTTTCCTGGTATCAATAAAATGGTTGATTGCGAACCTGACACTCGGTGAAAAATCATTAAACTTACAATAATTTCACCTGCTGTACTAAATATCAATATAGCTAAAATCCTAGTTTTTTTTACAGTTAAAATATCATGAAAAGTCAGATATTAATAATTAAAAAAGTCAGATTATGTCATCATTATCATAAAATGTCATAAAAAATATGATAAAATAGCCAAGACCTCCATACATACTTAACTAATGGACGTTAAAAAAGTCTTGAAATTAGCTGAAGACATGGTTTTCGCTAAGACAGGAGAACACTTGGACGATCTGCAAGAAGCTATCCTAGCAGGTGTATGGGAAGGTCAAAAATACTCTCAAATCGCAGAAGCATCCTATTGTAGCGAAGGTCACGTCAGGAATATAGCTTCAAAATTATGGAAGCGTTTATCAAATGTTTTAGGTGAAGAAGTTACTCAATCGAATTTACGATCGGCACTTGAAAGACAACAATTATTCATCATTTCATCAAATTCGGGCAACGATTTTTTTATTGGTAATGTCAATGTTTGTAAGGACACTCAATCTCCCGAAGTTCCAAAAGCCCGATCGCCCTCAACCCCCACCCCAGACACCTCAAAACCCCAAACCCGACTAGACTTAGCCGATGCACCTCATATTTCATTGTTGTCCGATCGCACATCCGAACTCGCCACCCTCGAAAAATGGATCGTCCAAGAAAAGTGCAACCTCACAGCAATATCAGGACTCAGCGGCATCGGCAAAACCGCACTTTCCCTCCACCTCATCCCACAAATTCAGCATCACTTTGACTGCGTAATTTGGCGAAGTCTGGGCACCTCCCCACCCCTCGGAACCACCCTGAAAAACCTGATTCAATTTATCGCCAATCAATACCCCCCCAACCCCCCCTTGTCAAGGGGGGGCGAAGAGGGGTTTTTGCCTAGCAGCATTGGCGATCGACTTTCCCTGTTAATGGAATATCTGCGAAAAAACCGCTGTCTCATCATCCTCGACGACGTGCAAACTCTCCTCGGGAGCGGACAACTCGCAGGAAATTACCGCCCAGAATGCGAAAATTACAGCATCCTTTTCAGACAAATCGGAGAAACAACCCACAACAGTTGCTTAATCCTCAACACTTGGGAAAACCCCAGAGAAATTACCGCATTAACAGGCGAAAATTCATTAGTTCGTACTTTACAACTCAAAGGCATAGGTACAGATGCCGCCGAAATTTTCCGAAATAAAAATTTACTCAACCCCGAAAAATGGGAATACCTAATTAACGCCTACCGAGGCAATCCATTGTGGTTAAAAATAGTCGCGGCCACTATTCAAGAATTATTTCGCGGCAGGGTAGCAGAATTTTTGAAATATGATATGCTATTCGTGGGGGAAGAATTGGCCGCAAACTTGCACCCGCAGATCGATCGCCTGTCAGAATTAGAGAAAAAGCTCATCTCCCGCCTCAGCCGCGAAGCGAATTCAGTTTCAATAGAGCAATTGCTAGAAGATGCCGATTTATCGCCCTCGGAGTTATTCAACGGGCTGCAATCTTTGGGCAGGCGATCGTTGGTTGAAATAGAGGAAATGGAGAATGAAACTTTATTCAATCTTTGTCCTGTGGTGAGACAATATGTGATATCAAATCCGGTTTGTTGACGCTTTCGGTGCAGTCCGGCAGTCCGGCAGTCCGGCAGTCCGGCAGTCCGGCAGTCCGGCAGTCCGGCAGTCCGGCAGTCCGGCAGTCCGGCAGTCCGGCAGTCCGGCA
>NZ_JAEQCI010000184.1:3420-11178 GCF_020738565.1 Microcoleus sp. PH2017_12_PCY_D_A
CAGTCCGGCAGTCCGGCAGTCCGGCAGTCCGGCAGTCCGGCAGTCCGGCAGTCCGGCAGTCCGGCAGTCCGGCAGTCCGGCAGTCCGGCAGTCCGGCAGGGGTTGAAACCCCTGCCTCATAGCAGAAGTCGGTTGAAACCGACTGCAGAGTGTGATGAAAAATGCAATTAATTGTAGTTTTCTTTTAGAGGACTTTCGCGCTTGAGACAGGCAGGGGTTTAAACAAGAGCCTCAGAGCTGCGAGTCGCTTGAAACCGACTAGAAAGTCTGATGAACAATGCAATTAATCGCAGTCCTCTTTTAGAGGACTTTCGCGCTTGAGACAGGGGTTTTTAACCCCTGTCGGACTGGAACTAAAACGAGAGATTCCATCGCAAATATGAATACTCCTAAACCTTTATTAACCAAAACCGAATTAAGACGATCGCTCCTGAACACCCGCAAATCCCTACCAGCCCAAGAATGGACACAAAAGAGCGAGATCATTTGCAACCACCTGCACAACTCGCCCCCATTCACCCAAGCAAGAACAATCCTCGCCTACTTTAGCTTTCGCCAAGAAGCAGATTTAAGTCCCCTATTTGAAACTCCCCGCACGTGGGGATTTCCCCGCTGTGTCGGCAAAGACTTATCCTGGCACGTCTGGCAGCCCGGAGATGCTTTACATACGGTCGCTTACGGCATCCAAGAACCGCTGCCTGATGCTCCTAAAATCGATCGCTCTGAAGTAGATTTAATCCTCGTACCAGCAGTCGGCTGCGATGTTCGCGGCTATCGCTTGGGCTACGGCGGCGGCTATTACGATCGCATGCTGAGTTTAGCAGAGTGGGAATCAAAAATGGCGATCGCCACAATCTTTGAATTTGCCTTGCTAGCCCAGCTACCCGTTGACTCCTGGGACAAACGGCTGCACGGAATTTGTACTGAAAGCGGGTTAAAAATGATACATTAAAAATCAAAAAGGTCGATCGAGCAGTAAATTTTCACTAATTATATGATTTGGGCTCAAACGATCGCAGTGAAATTGGTTCGTAGTGAGGACTTCAGTCCTCATAAAAATCAGAGGACTGAAGTCCGAACGATCAAACTTACAACAGTTATTTTACGGGACATGATATTATCCCTAGATTCGTGTTTATATGTATCCTACTGAAAGTCCTATTTAATCTAAAATCTAAAATAGTATGGCTCAGCGCTACGTTCGAGTTAAAACAACACAAGGACACATCCATTACGGTTTGCTGCAACTTAGCCGCAGCGTTCAAGTATTTGATGCACCACCCTGGTTAAAAGGACAACCAACTGATTTGGAACTTTTACCAGATAGTTACCAAATTCTCGCCCCGTGCTCTCCCTCAAAAATTGTAGCCGTCGGCAAAAATTATGTCGATCACGCCGCCGAGATGGGAACGCCTGTACCTGAAGAACCGCTGCTGTTTTTCAAGCCTCCCAGCGCTGTCATCCCCGCAGGAGGAGAGATTCGCTATCCCCAGCAGTCGGAAAGGGTAGACTACGAAGGAGAATTGGCCCTGGTAATTGGCGAACACTGTACCAACTGCACTCCCCAACAAGCACACAGCAAAATTTGGGGTTACACGATCGCCAACGACGTAACAGCCCGAGATTTGCAAAAGCGAGACAACCAGTGGGCGAGGGCCAAAGGGTTCGATACGTTTTGTCCCTTGGGGCCTTGGATTGTGCGCGAATTGAGTCCTGCAGCACAGTTGCAGACTTTTGTCAATGGGAGCGATCGACCTGTACAGTCATCTCAGATCGATCGCATGGTATTTTCCCCAGACTTTCTCGTTTCCTACATCAGTCAAATCATGACCCTAAATCCCGGGGATGTAATACTGACTGGAACGCCGCAAGGAGTTGGGCCGCTGCAAATAGGCGATCGAGTCCGCATTGAAATAGAAGGCATAGGCAGTCTTGAAAATACAGTCAGTAGTCATTGGTCATGAGTCATTAGTCATCAGTCATTAGTCATTGGTTATTAATTAAGCTGTTGCCCAAAAACAACAATGTCATGTCTTCTAGGAGTTTTTACGGTAGTTTAGTCATGATTTGCGCCCCTGAACGAGTTAGCCATTGCACGCACACCCCCTCTCGTCACTGATGACTACTGACCAATGACTACTGACCAATGACCAATGACTAATGACTGATTTATGGTACCTGCATATAAACAGCATCCGAAAGGGGAGGAATCTCTGCATAGCGTCCCAATGCCGACTGAACGACTGCATAGAAAAATGCAGCCAAAACACCCAAAAATACCATGTTATACAGCGTCTCTGCAATAAATGCCACTTGCAAGCCTTTAGAAAAAATCGGCAAAACCAGACCGCACAGCATCAAAACAATGTCTAAAAGAATCGCCTGCATCGCATTAAAACGAATGAAGTGACTGATGTTTTCGTTTCTAACTACTCCTAAATACAGGGCAAAGAAAATAACCAAGCTAGCGAAGGGCAAACTATAAATTTGCATCAATGGAGCTAGCGGTACGAACAACAGTTGCAGGACAGGAAACTGTCTAAACAGATACCCGCCAAAGGCAAGCCCGTCAATCAGCGGGAGCAAATAAGGCAAACAAGCAAAAATCCGGTCTGGAACAGTTGTAGATCCGCGCCAAGTCATAATGAACTCTCCTGAGTCGATCGATAAACTATCAATTCCTATTAAACTCAGGATAACGCAGCAGGCTCAGTTCCGACTCGCCCGGAATTTTCCCGCACGAGCAAGCCGAGTAGATTCAGGGGTACTTAGATCGAGTCGGGTTCAATAGTCACTGTTTGGCCGATGCCCCATGACCAGGGAAGGCCCATGCCCCATGCCCCATGACCAGGGAAGGCCCATGCCCCATGACCAGGGAAGGCCCATGATTATTTAACATTGGCAATGACGAAGCCCATTTGACACTCGTATCGATCGGGCAAATTCTCCGTAGGTTTAGCAACTGGATGACCGCAGCGAAGCTCTCCACCGCTCCAGCGCGGTTGGCCCGTGCGATCGGCGAGCACGCAACTTTGGCAAACACACTGAGGGGCAAGCATCTGATTTTCCATTAGAATGACTAACATTTGATACCTCCGGCAGGTTTCACACCAGTAATTTCATTGTATGTCAGGAATTTGGGACAAAGAGCTTAACCTGAACACAACGTAATATTTCTGTCAATGGTGCGAAATCCGTAGTAGGCTAAAAGATCCCCAATTCCCAATCCCAAAATTGTCAAAAGGTTGATTATTGTGACGGACACTAACTTAGACTTCCTTTCCAAAACCGATCCGCTGATTGCCGATTTAATCGGGCAAGAACTCCAGCGGCAGCGAGATCACCTAGAACTGATCGCCAGCGAAAACTTTACCTCCGCAGCCGTAATGGCAGCTCAAGGCTCAGTGCTGACAAATAAATACGCCGAAGGATTGCCAACCAAACGCTACTACGGCGGCTGCGAATTTATTGACGGCATCGAGCAAATCGCGATCGATCGCGCCAAACAGCTATTTGGAGCAGCCCACGCCAACGTCCAGCCCCACTCCGGCGCTCAAGCCAACTTTGCAGTATTTTTGAGCTTGCTAGAGCCTGGGGACGGAATTATGGGCATGGATTTGTCCCACGGCGGACACTTGACCCACGGTTCGCCCGTCAATGTATCCGGTAAATGGTTCAAAGCTTTTCACTACGGCGTCAACAAAGAAACTGAACAGCTCGACTACGACGAAATTTTGGCACTGGCGAAACAAAACCGACCAAAATTGCTGATTTGCGGCTATTCGGCATATTCGCGAATTATCAACTTTGAAAAGTTTAGAGCGATCGCCGACGAAATTGGAGCTTACCTGCTCGCCGACATCGCCCACATCGCCGGGTTAGTCGCCACAGGCCACCACCCCAGCCCCCTCGCCCACTGTCACGCCGTTACCACCACCACCCACAAAACCCTGCGCGGCCCCCGCGGCGGCTTGATTTTGACCAATGACCCGGAACTAGGCAAAAAGTTCGACAAATCAGTGTTTCCCGGCACTCAGGGCGGCCCCTTGGAACACGTGATTGCGGGCAAAGCTGTAGCTTTCGGCGAAGCATTAAAACCGGAATTTAAAACTTATTCCGGTCAAGTAATTGAAAATGCGCGGGCTTTAGCGGAACGGTTGCAGCAGCGGGGTTTAAAACTCGTTTCTGGCGGCACGGACAATCACTTAATGCTAGTAGATTTGCGATCGGCAAACATGACAGGTAAACGAGCCGACCAATTAGTCAGCGGTGTGAATATTACTGCTAATAAAAATACCGTGCCTTTCGATCCGGCATCGCCCTTTGTTACCAGCGGTTTGAGACTCGGTTCGCCGGCAATGACTACAAGAGGAATGGGAACAGCAGAATTTACCGAGATTGGTAATATTATTGCCGATCGACTCCTGAATCCCGAAGATGAAAGCGTCGCCACTGAATGCCTGCGCCGAGTAGCCGCACTGTGCGATCGCTTCCCGTTATACCCGCACTTGTTCTTGAAAGTGCCGGCATTAGCTTAATTTTCCTGATCGGCAACGGGGAATTGGTAGTTGGAAGTGTACGGGTAAAAGGGTAAAAGAGCCGGAAAAGATTGAGAGTTGCCGGTAGCGATATTGACAAGCTGTTTTCACCAAAAATATCCCTCGCCCGGACGGTTTTTAGTAAAGATATTTGTCGGGTTCGGCTGGTTTGACTAACGGTATTTATAGGTTGCGAAAAATACCGCTCAACTGGGCGAGCTCGCCAAATATCGCTCAACTAGAGTCGCGATGAAAGAGCTATCTTTCGCGCCCTTAATTCGAGAGTTATGAGCGAAAAAACTCACAATTTGCACCCTGGCAACTTCCACTCCGGCAAATCTCCGGCTCCCCAACCCCCAGTCGCTCTTCAAGATGTTTCCTTGTTACAAGCCATCTGAAATGTAGTAGACTCTGCCTGACAGCCAAATTGCCCTGCACTATTTAAAATTGATTTCAGATGCCACAGCAGTATCTGTACCACGTACTAGCTTTTATGGTTTCCGCGATCGTCGTCCTCTGGAGTACGCCAATAGTTAAAAAAATTGGTCTCAAAAGCGGGCGAGTCGATCGGCCAGGCGAGCGAAAAGTCCACCAGCGCCCCATGGTACGCTTGGGAGGAGTATCTATCTTTCTCGGCACTCTGATTGCCCTGTTATTTGTCTGGCTCTCAGGAGGCTTCATCGATGCTAGCGGACAAGTTCTCAATCCCAAAGACGAATACGAAATTTGGGGAGTCACCCTCGGCGGCCTCGGATTCTTCCTCATCGGTTTAGCAGACGATTTATTTTCGCTCTCAGCCATCAAACGCTTGCTCATGCAAATTGGAGTATCCAGCATCGCTTGGATGGCAGGCGTACAAATTGAGTTTCTCACAGTTCCCTCCCTGGGACTGATGGATCTGGGCTGGCTGAGCTTGCCAATTACCGTAATTTGGCTCGTCGGCATGGCCAACGCCATCAACTGGATTGACGGTTTGGACGGTTTAGCAGCCGGAGTTTCGGGGATTGCAGCAGTTGTAATGCTGATTGTCAGTCTGTCGATGCACCAACCGGCGGCGGCCCTAATTGCAGCGGCTTTAGCTGGCGGGGCCTTGGGATTTCTGCGCTACAACTTCAATCCGGCTCAAATCTTTATGGGAGATGGCGGGGCTTATTTTATCGGGTTTACTCTCGCTGGAGTGGGAGTAATTGGGTTAGTTAAAACTACGGCTGTTACTTCTGTGTTGCTGCCATATTTAATTTTAGCTGTACCGATTTTAGATATGTCGGCGGTGATTCTCGATCGGCTCCGCAACGGCAAATCACCCTTTATTGCTGACAAACGCCACCTCCACCACCGACTTTTAGAAGCCGGACTCTCCCATAGATTTGCGGTTTTATTTATTTACTCGCTGACACTTTGGGTAGGAAGTTTAGCCCTAGCTTTTTCGGTTCCCAGCGGCGTAGTTTACGCGATGGGTGCGACAAGTTTACTGGGATACGCTAGCTGGAAAGTCTGGAGACACGCTCGATAGACAGTTGACAGTTGACAGTTGACAGTTGACAGTTTTCAGTTGTTAGTAAGAATCACCAATCACCAATCAATAATCACCAATGCCCTATGCCCTATGCCCCATGCCCCATGCCCCATGCCCCATGCCCCATGCCCAATTTCCCAATCCAAAATCTAAAATCGAATAATGGTTGCTGAAATTATTTGTGTTGGCACTGAATTGCTGTTAGGAGATATTCTTAACAGCAATGCTCAGTTTTTAGCGAAAGAATTAGCGAGTTTGGGAATTCCTCACTACTATCAAACAGTGGTGGGAGACAATCCCGAACGCATCAAACAAGTGTTAGAAATAGCAGTAAAGCGATCGCAACTTTTACTCTTCACCGGAGGCCTCGGCCCCACACCAGACGACCTCACAGTCGAAACCATCGCCGATTTTTTTAGTGTTCCCTTAATCGAAAAGCCGGAAATTATCGCCGATATCGAACAAAAATTTGCCGAGCGAGGGTGGACGATGAGTCCCAGCAACCGCAAACAAGCTTTAATCCCCGAAACTGCGGACATTTTGCCCAACCGCACCGGTTCTGCACCTGGGATTATTTGGCAGCCGATTCCCAATGTCACAGTGATGACATTTCCCGGCGTACCGAGGGAAATGCACTTAATGTGGCAAGAAATAGCTGTTCCTTACTTGAAAAATGGCGGCTGGTGCAGCGCAACTATTTGCAGCCGCACGTTGAAATTTTGGGGCATTGCTGAGTCGGCACTGGCAGAAAAAGTAGACTGTTTTCTGAATTTAACTAATCCTACCGTGGCTCCCTACGCGAATCACGGCGAAGTCAAACTGCGGATTTCGGCCCGCGCCCAGTCGGAAGCTGCGGCGAAAAAGTTAATTGAGCCGATCGAGCAACAATTGCAGCAGATTGCTGGCCTAGACTGTTACGGTGCCGATACCGATACTCTCGCTTCGACAGTTGGCAAATTGCTGCTGTTGGCTGGAGAAACTCTGAGTGTAGCTGAATCCTGCACGGGAGGCGGATTGGGGGCGATGCTGACTGGTGTTGCCGGCAGTTCGAGCTACTTTTTGGGCGGGATTATTTCTTACGACAATCGGGTTAAGGAAGGATTATTAGCTGTTAATCCCCAAGATTTAGCCGAATTTGGCGCAGTCAGCCAGCAAGTGGCCAAACAAATGGCTGCGGGAGTGCGCGCGAGTCTCAATACCACTTGGGGATTGAGCATTACAGGTGTCGCCGGGCCTGGTGGCGGCACCGATGCTAAACCTGTCGGACTGGTTTATATCGGTTTAGCGGGCCCCGACGGCGAGGCTGAAAGTTTTGAATACCGCTTTGGCGATGGCCGGGGCCGCGATTGGATTCGGCATCTCAGTAGCTGTACGGCGCTCGATCGGCTCCGGCGTAAATTATTGGCAAAAGCGTAAAAATCTATAACACTTTGTCAATTGTCAATAGTCAGCCGTAAGCTTAAGCTTTATTTAATAATTAGACTCCGAGATATTTCAGTAATTTTCCCCTTGCCTATTGATTATCTGTAAAGATTCCCCATCGACTAAGAATAGACGACTTTCAGCGAAACGTACTCGACGCCTTGACTTGCGATCGCCTGCATTCTTTCGCAAAATCTGTCCCAGCCGCGCCGCTTTTGCAACACAATGCACCCAGCGCTGCCGGGAACATTAGCATCAAAGTGAATCCCAAACTCCGATCGC
>NZ_JAEQCI010000185.1:0-8054 GCF_020738565.1 Microcoleus sp. PH2017_12_PCY_D_A
AGGTTTGTAAAATGGTTGAACCAAAATTGGGACGTATTCTCCGCTTATAAAGCGAGTTTAGGCTTGGTTTGGGCTTAAAATTTGTTTAAGTCCCGTTAACAATTCTATTCACAGCGATTATCGCGTTTTAGTCAGTCGCAGCAATCGCCGTCCCCTTGCCGAACTTTATGCTTTTAATCTGGGCGATTCTCTACCTGTATTTCTACTTCCCTTGCGCGAGGAAGATGTAGAACCTATTGTTAACTTACCAGAATTGTTTGCAGGTGTTTACGATCGCGCGGGCTATGATTATCGAATTGATTACAATCGAGATCCGATACCGTCCCTGTCAGAACAAAATCTGGTTTGGGCAAAGGAACTTTTACAAGCGACTGGACTGCGAGATAATTAATTCTATTTTACCTTATCGAGCGACGTAAAAGATTACATCCTCTTAGTCTGCGAAGGCAGACTTCGTTTGACTCTTCCGCGATTTCAAGATCCGAATCATCAAGCATCTAGCTTCACCAAAAACGCCACACACTCCACATGAGAAGTCTGAGGAAAGAAATCCGCCGGCTGCACCCGCGCTAACCTATAATCCCCATTTTCGCACAAAATCTTCAAGTCGCGAGCCAAAGTCGCCGGCTTGCAGCTAACATAAACAATCCGATTCGGTTTGATTTCCTTGATTGTTTCCAACACCGCGCGATCGCACCCTTTCCTCGGCGGATCTAGCAGCACAATATCCGGTGTCAATCCCAGGGAAGGCAGCAAACTCTCGACAGTTCCAATCTGAAAATCGACATTTTTTAAGTCATTTAACTCAGCATTTAATCGGGCTTGCTCGATCGCCGCAGGTTGCACTTCTAAACCGATCGCTATTTTAACTTGCTTGGCCAGGGGTAAAGTAAAAGTCCCAATTCCGCAGTAAGCGTCAACCAAAACCTCGCTTCCGTGCAAATTCAACTCCCCGACAATCACCTGCAACAAAGCTTCAGCAGCCTCTGTATTTACCTGGAAGAAAGTATCTGCCCTTAGCTGAAAGTTCAATCCAGCAAATTTTTCTCGGAGATAATACTGACCAGCAATGCAGCGAGTTTCCGCACCAAAAATCACATTAGTTTGAGCTGAATTCACATTCAAACAAACACCTACAAGTTGAGGATATTGTTTCAGCCACTCAGCGGCTTGTGCTTCAATTCCCGGCAACTCTCCCGTGCGAACTATTAAAGTTAGCAGCATTTCCCCGGTGCGCCGTCCGATTCGCAAGGATAAATGGCGCAATTCTCCTGTATGTTTCTTTTCGTCGTAGACTGGCCAATCTCTCCAGTGGATGTCTTCTTTGACTTCTTTTAACAAAGGATTGAGGCGCGGATCTTGCACCGGACACTGATTTAGATTGACTAATTTGTGGGTGCTTTTTTGATAGTAACCTGCTTGGACTTGATTGGTCGCAGAAATTGCCACCGGATAAGTCGCTTTGTTGCGGTATCCCAAAAATTGCGGGAATCCTTCGATTTTTCCCGTTAAGATTTCATCGACTCGCACATCGTTAAATCCGCCAATTCTTTCTAAGGCTTGAATAATTTGATTTTGCTTGGCTGCAAGTTGATATTCATAGTCTACGTGCTGCCACTGACAGCCACCGCACTTGTCGGCGACAATGCAGTTGGCTCGGATGCGGTGTTCGGATGCTGAAAGAAGTGTGTCCAGCTTACCTGTAGCATAGCTGGATTTGACTTGCACGAGGCGCGCGAGGATGCGATCGCCCGTTACGGTATCGGGCACAAACACCACGAGCTCGCCGAAGCGGCCAACTCCGTCGCCGGTGTCTGTCAAGTCGGTAATCTCTATCTCAATGAGTTGACCTTGCTGACAAGGGTTGGTCACTTTCGTCGAGTTTCGGGTGGGGAATTTAGATTTGGTCACAAGTAGTCGTGGTAGGATTTAATATGGTCATGCAATATCGCTCTGTCTTTTTTGAGATCGGGCGTAGCGAAGCGAGGCGCAAGCCATCGCACTCAAGCTCAAGTGCAGGCTGTATTCCTGCTTCCGAACCCCTTTCTGCTACAGCCAAAGCTTGCATTAGGGAACATTGCTCCCGATCGAGCCTGTGCGATATGCTATTGGGGCGAAGCCGTCCAAACTCGTGAAACAGTCTAAATGTCTGCCGACATCCAAACTCTTGCATCGCAGTTTTTTAATTTTTCCCAGAATACCTTGGGACACAAGGAAACTGGCTTAGTCACTAAGCATAACGCTTGCGGAAGTTGACCGCCTGCTTCTAAGATTGATTAATGTTAGCAGCAAGGTAAGTCGCCCCGGCAAAAATCTCATCTTTAACAGATGGGAATGTCAATGAATCTTTTCCTCAAATATCCTCAAATTTGAATAACAATGAGCGTAGTTAGCCAATTAATTCTGCAAGCCGACGACGAACTTCGTTATCCCAGTACCGGCGAGCTCCAAAGTATCAAGGATTTCTTTAAAACCGGAGAACAGCGGGTGCGTATTGCTACTGCGCTGTCTGACAGTGAGAAAAAAATTGTTGAAGAAGCTAGCAAAAAACTCTGGAAAAAACGACCCGATTTTATCTCCCCTGGAGGCAATGCTTACGGCCAGCGCGAACGGGCTTTGTGTCTGCGCGACTACGGCTGGTACTTGCGCCTGATTACCTACGGTATCTTGGCCGGTGACAAGGAGCCGATCGAAAGCATCGGTTTGATTGGCGTTCGGGAAATGTACAATTCTCTTGGCGTTCCTGTTCCTGGCATGGTGGAAGCTATCCGCTGTTTGAAGGAAGCTTCTTTGGCTTTGCTCAATCAGGATGATGCTAAGGAAGCTGCTCCTTATTTTGATTATATCGCTCAAGCAATGTCTTAATTGAAGAGGCGATCGCTTTTGTGGATGTGGCGGAGCATTCGCGGGTGATTTTTGGGGTGATTTTATCTCGCAATTGCTCGCAAATGTTTCGCTTCTGTTCGAGAGAAGGAAGTTCGGCAACGGATTCTTTAACGGATTTAACGGATAGAAGGAAGTTCGGCAACGGATTCTTTAACGGATTTAACGGATAGAAGGAAGTTCGGCAACGGATTCTCTAACGGATTTAACGGATAGAAGGAAGTTCGGCAATATAAAAACTCATGTTTGGGTCATTAAAAGCTTCCTCACTGTTGGGTGCGGTTGCGATAGTTAGGAAATCTGCCTAATTTCTCCTAGGAAGCAATGCAGCTTGAGCTTTCCCAGATTTCTAAAATGTCTTGTCTTTCAACGCACATTTGAACTAAAAAGTCAAGGGTTTTTGGGAGATATTGTTTTTTGAATTTCCGGGTGTCGTACTGAATGGATGTTTTGAGCTGCGTGAGTTCTCTGAGGGTGGGGCAGGTTTGGATGTGGTGGGCGATCGCATTTTGCCATTCTTCCAACTTGCGGTACGAGATAAATTGTCCGCCTTTGTGATGGTGTACGAACACTACGTAAGCCCAGGATTCGACTCGCTTAATCAGATTTTGACTGATTTTGAGGAATTGGGCGATCGATCGGGCGGTGATACGGAGCTTTTTCGAGGGGCAGATGCGGCGAAATAGTGCTGTCATGGCTGTATACTCAGGGCTTGAGAGGCAAGTTCTGTTTAGACTCAATTACATATTACTCTAGATCAGATTCTTATCTCACTTGTGCAACAAAATTTAATTTAAACTCAGATGTTGCTCGTACAACCCTCAATCATTGATGCTGTGCTAGTTTGAGAGTTAATCTAGGTGGAAAAAATGTCAGCACTCTCTAACAACGCTGTGGTAGATAACCGGCAGGAATTGCGTCCCGTTCGCTTCACTGAGACGGGGCGGATGCGTTTGGGTAAGATGTTAAAGGCTGCAAGACAGACAAAAGGTTGGTCTGTTAGCGAAACACAGTTCAAAACAAGGGGGTACGAAGAGGCGCTGTTCATCGCGACAAATCAACCCGTACCCAAAGATGTCGGTATCAGTGCCGCCACAGTCAACCGTTACGAACGCGGGAAGTTGGATAATCTAGACTGGCGCTCATTATCTCTATTGTGCTTTGTCCTCAAGCCGATCGATCCTGTAACAAATCAACCCCTCGAACCGACAAACGCTCTATATATCGCCTGCGAACATCCGCCGTACAACGATGCAAAGCTCTACGAGGAGATTACCGACTCTTAGTCGCGAGTTCAACAAAGTTTACTCTTGGGCCTGACTTTCCAGCCACTCATTAAAAACCGTCACCGCGGCGCGCACCCTCACCAACAATGGCTGCATATTCCGCGCCAACTCTAACACGCGATCGGCTTGCAGATCGACCTTATATCTGTGCACCACTAAATGACGAAATTTTCGGTAATCATCAAGTTCTAACAATATGGAACCCTGCCAAGTCGCGGAGGACGGTTTTTGCCACCCGCCTCCGCGACTTGGCGCAACAACTCCTGATGCCAATTCTCGCCGCGAGGCATACCCCCATCCAAGACAACAGCCACTCGCTCGCTAATTCTTTCAAATCCTGCATACAAATCACTGACGTAACTAGCCAAACTAGGAGTTAGAACTATTTCTGGTAGAGTCTCAGCTTGTGCCAAGATTGTTTCCACAACCGCCCAAGTTTGGTCGATTCTAATCATCTCATCTTCAATGCGAGTTTTGAGAGCTAAATACATATTATCTGGCATGGGTTTTTCTTTCAGAATCCGACAGCGCAACTGAGGTGAAGCATCTTCCAACTGTACCAAATCTACTTTCAGCCAACCCGGACACAAAGATTCTAATTCGCCGTAAGCCTTCCACCATTGAGCGTTTGAAATACCTACAACGGCAAAATCTAGATCCGAGGCCCAGTGCCAAGGACTATCGCCGGCCAAGGAACCAAATAAAATGACTTCTTTTGCTGCGTAATTTTCCTTCAGCAGTTGGATACATTCTTTCGCTACAGATAGAGCGATTTCTTTGCGAACTTCCAGTGATTATGGCTCAATTGTTTCACAAACTCTTTGGTAATTCATATACAAATTGTACGCGATGGTTTTTCGGAAGCTCCAACCGACAAACGCCTTTTACCATATCTCTTGCAAAAGGCTCAAATTATCTGGAAATTATCTGCGTTTATCCGTGTTAATCTGCCTTAAATCTGCGGTTCCTGCATCAATGAATAATTTATGCAAGAAGTCTGTAACCGGAGCAGTTATATGACTAAATTACGGTGCGCCTTTTTGCTTCGCCAGTAAAGCTTTAGCTTGCTGCCACAAAGCGTCTAACTCTTCTGGCGGATAATCCGACAAAGGCCGATCGCACGCAGCCTCAACTCTAGCAAACCGCTCCACGAAGCGATCGTTCGTCCCCTGCAAAGCAGCCGACGCATCTAAATCGTACCAGCGAGCCAATTGCACCAACACAAACATAATATCTCCCAATTCCGACTGCTGCGCCGCCTTATCCTCGTGTTTGAGAGCGCGTTCAAATTCCGCCATTTCCTCGTGAAACTTATCCCAAACGCCGTCTACACTGTCCCAATCAAAACTCACCTCCGCAGCTTTTTGAGAGATTTTTGCAGCGGCGGTAATTGGCGGCAAAGTGCTGGCGTAACGGCTCATTTTCGAGGCTAAAGTTGGGGGCTTTTCAGAAGTTATGCCTTTTTCTGCCGCTTTGATTTTTTCCCAGTTTTCGTTAACTTCATCCACGCTGTTAATTTCCGCATCCCCGAAGACGTGGGGATGCCGCCGGATCAGTTTTTCGGTAATCCCCGCCGCGATTTCGGCCATGGTAAATTGTTCTGATTCGCTGGCAATTTGTGCTTGCAAAATTACTTGTAACAGCAAGTCGCCCAATTCTTCAACGATCGCACTTTTGTCTCCTTTGCGAATCGCGTCGGCGGTTTCATAGGCTTCTTCGATGATGTGAGGAATCAGAGTTTGGGGAGTTTGGGCTAAATCCCAAGGACATCCGCCGTCGGGCGATCGCAATGAGGCCACAACTTCCATCAGGTTTTCCAGTGCACCGAGCGATCGACTGTGGGAATTAGACATTAAAATTCACCTTAATTAGAAGGAAGAAGGAAGAAGGAACAAGGAAGAAGGAAGAAGGAACAAGGAAGAAGGAAGAAGGAACAAGGAAGAAGGAAGAAGGAACAAGGAACAAGGAACAAGGAACAAGGAACAAGGAACAAGGAACAAGGAACAAGGAACACATAGACAGCCTGCTCGATCGCGAGCGATCTTTTACATTTTATTAGGTGGATTTACTTATTCACCTATTAGATTTGCTAGACGTGCGGCGGGGAGCTTTGCTTTTCGGCCTCTTAATTGTCTTAGGAGGGTGCAACCCGCTCAATCCTTTCTTTTTGAACTGTTTGTAAGCCGAGCCGCCCCAATCGCTGAGATAGTGGCTCATCGCGCCCAATTCCAGACCGATGTAGATGGCTATAAATTCGATATAGTGTTCCAGGAGCGATCGACCGCAACCCAAAACCGCATCCTGCCAATTTCCGGCTAAGTTGCCAATTTTTTCGGCGATTGTCAATCCCAAGACTCCTATAACGGCGATCCAGATAGCAAGGTACAAGATTCGCAAAGCAGTGCCGATCAGAGGCCCGTGGGACAAAAAAGAGCGGTGGCGCAGGCTTTTTTGATAGGGAAGCCAAATAAATTTGAACCATCCCCAGCGCTGATACTGACAGGAGTAGATATCTAAATCCGGGCCAAACATCAGTCCGCCGACTAGGAAGCTGCCGGAAACGAGCAAAGTCAGGTTGCTGCTTTGAGTATGGCCAAAGGTGACGCCTGCCACCAGGGGCAAACACCATAGGGTTATTCGATCGTGGGTGCGGCCAGAGGGCATTAAAAGTTTATGATTTTTTTAGTTGATCTTTCTGGGATACTGTGATATGATAAATCCCTGTAAGCGCAATCGGGCGATTAGCTCAGTGGTAGAGCGCCTGCTTTACACGCAGGATGCCGTAGGTTCAAATCCTACATCGCCCATAACTTTCTAAGCCTTATGGCTAAGTCATTTAGGATTTTCACTCAATCCCTGTTTGACGTTTTCCACTCATATTCCACTCATCTCGTTTTTCAGTCTAACCAAAAAAAAAGAAGCATAACCGCCCCTAATGTTAAAATTTATGTCTTTTCATCTAGCAATATTCTAGAGCTTGGTAACCGTCTACAAGTTGTCTACATACTGTCTACAATAAAAACCCGCCGGGCTAGGGCGGGTTAGGTGTAGAGAGTAGGGAGCTAAAGTAGGGGCTTACTTGCTAGTACCCGTAGAACCAGGTACACCCGCAATGCTTCAGTGGCAAGGAATAGTCTAGGCATCGCATTTTCCAGTATCGCCGTCCGTCAGCGCCAACCATGCTTAGCCCCCCCCTGAGTTCCCACATCCGCCGGAACGAGGCTCTACCCTGTTCAATCATCTCGCCCGTGGTATAGGTGCGAGTCCAGAATAGAGGGGGGGGATAGTAACTCCAGTAAAATTACAATTTTTATTTTGGTAAGCGAAGTCCGCTATTAGTTGCTATCCAATTCTCAATCGAGTCTAGTCGTTTTTCGACAAAGGTCAACTGATTTGTCATTTTTTCGCGTTCTAAGGCTGCTTTGCGCTCTGCTTTGATAATCTGCATGATTAGCCCGTACAAGGGCATTAAAGCGGCAAAAAATAAGGCTATTTGCGCTAACTCGATTTTAATAATCAGATTGTTCATACTTAAAACTACAACTTTAATTACATACGTATTATAATCAAAATTAAATATTTAATTTTTGACAAAAATTATGGCAACTCGAAAGCAGCCTGCGCCGAAACCAGAAAATTTAAAACTTACCAATGAAGAGCCTTCCTTGCTCTTTGCAATTCAAGAATTAATTCGTTCTGGCGGTGTCAATTTTGACGAATGGTTTGACGAATGGAAAGCGCTCAAACAAGGGCGTAATACAGGATTAACCAATAAGCAAATTAAATTAGAACCTATTAAGCCTAAATTTTATGACATTACGCCACAAGATTCTAAATCAGGATGCAAAACAATTTGGTATATGCGAGATGGAGAGGAAGCAACAG
>NZ_JAEQCI010000027.1:0-73828 GCF_020738565.1 Microcoleus sp. PH2017_12_PCY_D_A
TTGGTTAATTACTTTTCCTCTTCTGACCTTCCCGATATTGGCACTATTGTTACAGGCGTTCAAATTCCTCAAATTAATTTTGGCGATGGGGATGATGATGGTGATGATGGTGATGATGGTGATGATGGTGATGATGGTGATTGTTTTGAGTCAGATTCATTTGAAGGTTAACATTTTTTAAATTTTAACGCCTGATGATATCGCTTGTGACTTGGCGATTGAAACTCTCCTTAAAAAGGGGGAGTCGCGGTTTGAGTCTAAATCAACCGTCAATCAATCGATTTTAACTCAGGGCTTTATAAATGAAACAAGCTTTTGTGGCTTTTCGTACTTCATAAGCTCGGTTATTATTTGATTGATTGTAATTTTCCCCTGCGATTTATAGCTTTAAGAGTGAATTAGGCTCGTGCGGCCTTTGGGTGATTCATAAGCTTTGTTATGGGGAGTTGGAAAAATTATCACCTGGAAAAATTGATGCAAATTATTGGACTTGACATTAGCAAGGCCTCGGTTTCTGCTTGCTTGTTAACAGAGAAACCAACTGAACCCCGACAATTTTATTATGACTGTGATTTTCATAAGTTTGATGCTACAGTTTTTGGAATTGCTGGATTGCTTTCATTGATTGGTGATATTCCCACAGTTGCAGTGATGGAGCCCACGGGTGTTAATTATTCTCGGCTTTGGGGAACTCAGCTTGCCCGGGCCGGTGTAGAGGTTCGGCTTGTCGGTCACAAGGAATTGCGATCGTTTCGAGAGCACCACCTCGGGCTTCCAGATAAAGATGATGATGCGGATGCTTTGGCGCTGGCGATTTATGGGTGGGATTATTTTGATGTTCCCCGTCGGTTCGTGCAAGTACGATCGCAAACTGTTGTGGAGATTCGCCGCTTAGTTTTGCGACTTGCTCATCTCAACCGCGTGCAGTCACCGATTATCAATCGGGCCCGTCAGGATTTAGCATGGCAATTCCCAGAAGTGGCGTTAGTGCGATCGGTGCGGCTGGGGGAAAAGGTACCGCTGTTGTGGGGTTGGTTGTGCGGCGAGCGTCAGTCTGTAAAGTATGATTTGATGCTTGAAAAGTCGATCGGCTTGGGTTTGACTGATGAACTTCGCCGTCACGCTGCTCGTATTTGTGACCTCCAGCGAGAGGAGATGGCTTTAGAATTTGAACTTTCCAAGCTAGTGAGCGAGCCGCAGTTTCTGCTGTACCGCAAAGTTTTTGCTCGATTTGGCTTTGGTCGCAGAGTTGAGGCGCTGCTGCTTTCTCAGATTTATCCTTTTGAGAATTACCTTGGTGTTGATGGTAAACCTGAGGTGAGGATTTGTAAGGGTCGCAAGTTTGGCAAGCCCACTAAGCGGCATTTATCTCTGCGCCGGTTTATGAAAGCGCTTGGTTATGCGCCGTCTCAAGAGTCCAGTGGTGATTTGCAAAAATCTAAGGTTAGCGGCGGTAGCGATTTGTGTCGGCGTGCTCTTTGGCAGTGGATTTTTACCCGGATTGAGCCGCAGCGCTGCCGTCTTAAAAATGATATTGGCGATCGGTTGGGGGCAATTATTGATGCTGAAAAATTAAATAAGCGGCCGGTGCGTTTAGTGCGATCGCGCGTGGCGGCTAAGGCAGTTAAGTTACTGTTCAGGGAGCTAGTGCGCGAGCTTGTTCAATCTAAAATCTAATTTTCATTGGCCGAACTTTGGAAAAATAGCCGCAATCCCGTCCGGAAGGGCAACCCACAACTTTTGTTTAGTTGTTAGAGTGAAGTTCGATCGCTCTACGCACAAATCTCCCTATGCTGGAACAGCCAAAAACTCAATATTCTGTAGCCTGGATTAGCAAAATAGGCGAAATCCCGCAAGCCTCGTGGGATGCCTTGGCGATGCCGCTAAAAACTCCATTTCTCGAATGGGATTGGCTGAACAATCTCGAAATCTCGGGTAGCGCGTCAGGTAAAACCGGTTGGCTACCGCATCACTTGACTGTGTGGCGAGACAAACAGTTGATTGCTTGCGCGCCGCTTTATGTCAAAAGCCACAGCTACGGCGAATTTGTGTTTGACAATCAGTGGGCCGATTTAGCTCAGCGTTTGGGTGTACAATACTATCCAAAGTTGATGGGAATGACGCCGTTTACTCCGGCTGAAGGCTATCGATTTTTGATTGCGCCGGGGGAAGATGAGGATGAGTTAACGGGAGTAATGGTAAGCGCGATCGACCATTTTTGCGATCGCCACAACATCTCCGGCTGCAACTTCCTGTATGTCGATCCGGCATGGCGGCAGCGCATGGAAAAACACGGTTTCAGCACTTGGCTGCACCACAGCTATATTTGGCAAAATCAAGGCTATCAAAATTTTGACGGTTATTTAGGCGCTTTTAATGCCAACCAGCGCCGCAATATCAAACGTGAACGCAAGGCTGTTGACAAAGCGGGTTTGTTGCTAAAAACGCTGACGGGCGATGAAATTCCCCAACCGATGTTTGGTCAAATGTATGCTTTTTATGAGAATACTTGCGATAAATTCGGCTGGTGGGGAAGCAAGTATTTGACTAAGCGGTTTTTTGAACAGTTGCATCACAATTATCGCGATCGCGTTTTGTTTGTCGCCGCCTATGATAAGGAAGATGACAGACAGCCTGTGGGTATGTCGTTTTGTTTGTATAAGGGCGATCGACTTTACGGGCGTTATTGGGGTAGTTTGCAGGAAATCGACTGCTTGCACTTCGATGCTTGTTATTATACGCCGATCGAATGGGCGATCGATCGCGGCATCCAAACCTTCGATCCTGGTGCGGGCGGGCGGCACAAAAAACGGCGCGGTTTTCCTGCGATGCCGAACTACAGTCTGCACAGATTTTACAACAACCGTCTGGCGCAAATTCTTAAGTCTTATATCGGTCAAATCAATGAAAGGGAACAGGAGGAAATTGATTTAGTCAATCAGAATTTGCCTTTCAATCAGGATGATTCTTCGGATTAGTCCGTGTTTGTAGTGAGGACTTCAGTCCTCTCTTGATAGAATGAAGAAAAACTTGTTGCATTCCTGACTGCGAACCTAAGATTAGTCCGTGTTTGTAGTGAGGACTTCAGTCCTCTCTTGAGAGAGTGAAGAAGGACTTGCATTCCTAACTGCAAACCTAAGATTAGTCCGTGTTTGTAGTGAGGACTTCAGTCCTCTCTTGATAGAGTGAAGAAGGACTAAAGTCCTCACTACGAACCTTTTAATTTAATTCAAAAATACTCTCCCATCTTCTTGAATTTCCAGCGATTTAGTATCAGCGCCCAAATCAGTTGTCGCGCCAAAACTCACTTGCAACATTCCCGGCGTCGCCGTGGCTTGCGGCCGAACCAGCATCAATCCGCCGTCTGGGCGCTGGTAAGTAAGGGTGATTGGCACTTTGATGTTTGTGAGCACAATTTCCGATTGTTCGCCCAGAGTTCGCGGTGGGGTAACGCCTACGACTTGATAATTGATGAGGGCATTGGTAGTATTCACCAGTTTAATTACTACCGTGCCGGATGCCGGCGCAACTCGCGCACTCGGCATCGGGAAGCGGGGAGGCGCGTCTGTTGTTGCGGGTTTTGAGGGCATCCCGTTGGGGCTGGGGCTGACAGCGGGACTCGGTTCGGAAACGGGCTTTCCTCTTCCCGGAGTGGCTTCGGGACTCGGTTGGGAAACCGGTTTTCCTTGTTGGGGCGGGGGGCCGCCTGCTTGGGAAAGTGTGGCCAGACTGACGAGTAAGCCGCCGCAGGTGGCTGCTAGCAAGCTGATTTTGTTCAACGGTAGATTGTGGCGAAACATAAATAACTCCTCACAAGTTCGATCGAGATTTCCAACAAAGTTTATGTTAATCTATGCCCGAATTGAATTTTAATAGCTGAGTTTGGGCGCAAGGTAGAAACATCGGGGTTTGAGGGATAGATTTTTTTTATTAACCGCAGAGGGCGCAGAGGGCGCAGAGGAAGAGAGGTTTAGAGGCGGATTTCTGCTGATTTGTGGGCGGGGATGGTGACGGTAACAGCGGTTCCCCGATCGACTTGGCTGTCAATGCGGATTTGGCCGCGGTGATTTTCGACAATGGCTTTGGCGATGGCTAATCCTAAGCCGGAACCGGCGGCGCTGCGGTGGGTGCGGGCGGGATCGGCGCGGTAGAATCGATCGAACAAATGCGGTAGCGCTTCCGGGGAAATCCCGATGCCGGTGTCTGTTACTTTGATTTGCAGTGCAGAATTGATCGCCGAGGAATTTCTTTTGTTTTTAGCTGGCAACTGCAATTCTACTTCAATTTCGCCGCCAGAGGGCGTGTACTGCACGGCGTTGCTGACAAGATTGGTAAACAGTCGCGCTAGTTGATCCCAGTCGCCTAAAACTGTAAAGTTATTTTCAGTGTCGGGCGAATCGATGATTTCGAGGGAAAGAGAGAGATTTTGGGTAAGGGCGATCGCCAGTTGTTCTTCAATCACCTCCATCAACAAAGCATCCAGAGGAACATCAACCCACTGCTGCTGCACGATTCCGCTGTCTTGTCTGGCCAAAAACAGCAAATCGTCAACCAACCGCCCCAAACGGCGCGTCAGGCGTTCGATAACCTGTAGCTGTTGGTGTTGCTGCGGTTCGATATCTGGTTCCGCCAAAGCTACTTGGACGTTTGTTTGAATGGTGGCGATCGGATTTCTGAGTTCGTGGGAAGCATCGGCGGTAAACTGTTTGAGACGACTGTAAGATTCTCGCACAGGTGCGATCGCCAATCCCGAAAGCAACCAGCCAATAGCCGCCACGGAAATTAAAGTTAAACCCGCGCCCAAAATCAAATCAAAAATTAATTGTCGGATCGGTTTTGTCACCTCAAACCAAGGATGGCTGACTCGCAAATATCCCAAAACTTGCCGGCCGATTTCCACACGCTGCGTAACTTGTCTGAGAGAATAGTTTTGATCCGACTGCAACTTATTGTTAATTACCCAAACCGTTTCGCCCGTGCGGTTAGCGTGAATCGGAACATTCAGCGGTTCCGACAAAGTAGACCACAGTAACTCCCCCGTAGGACTGAACCATTCTAAATCAATGTGGTCGTCTTCTACCGCATCGCTGCTGTCTCGAAAACTCGCTTGAATATTAACTTTCAACTTAGTTTTAGATCCGGTTTTAGGGGAAGTGAGCGGTTCAATTACGAGAGTGCGCTCTACTATTTCTACCACGTGATTGAGAGTGTCGTCAATGCGATCGATCAAAGTATTGCGGACGTAGAAATAGAAACCCGTGGCAAATAAAAGTAACAAGACGGCAGTAACAGCAGTGTACCAAATAGCAAGGCGGCGGCGAGTAGCTTGAAACATGGGAAATTTGGTAATTGGTAATTGGTAATTGGTAATATTGTGTCTGGTTAATTACCCGCACTCAAAACGGTTCGTAGTGAGGACTTTAGTCCTTCTAATATATGCGGACTAAAGTCCTCACTACGAACCAATTTTCAAAACAGTTCGTAGTGAGGACTTTAGTCCTCGGGAAAATGCGGACTAAAGTCCTCACTACGAACCAATTTTCAAAACGGTTGGTAGTGAGGACTTTAGTCCTCGGGAAAATGCGGACTAAAGTCCTCACTACGAACCAGTTTTCATTGTTGATACTTCAGATAGATGTGGAGGTAGCTGTCGGTCTGGTAGCGTACAGGCTAAACTTTTTAGGTAAACGCCTGTGAATAGATTTTTATTCCGATTCGCGATCGGCTTATTAATGGCATTTTTTGGAGCAATCACCTATTTTACCAGCAGCGTACAAAATCCCGTAACTGGAGAGAAACAGCGGGTGCAGCTTTCTCCCCGCCAAGAGGTTGTTTTGGGATTGCAGGCGCGAGACAAAATGGCCGCTCAATACGGCGGGCTTTATCCCAGCCAGAGTATTCAGCAATATGTCGATCGAGTAGGAGAACGTGTTGTCAACGGTTCAGAGGCGAAAAAAGCGGGTTATCCGTTTGAATTTCACCTGCTGCGAGACTCCAAAACTGTCAATGCTTTTGCTCTCCCCGGGGGACAAGTTTTCATTACCGCCGGACTCATGCGGCGGCTGAATTCCGAGGCTCAGTTGGCCGCTGTACTGGGGCACGAGGCCGGTCACGTTGTGGGGCGCCACGGCGCGGAACACTTGGCCAAACAGCAGTTGGGTAGGGCTTTGGTAACGGCGGTTGGGGTGGCGACTACTGACGATCGCGGTGGCGGACAACAAGCAGCATTAATTGCTCAAGCTGTCAATCAAGTTGTCGGTTTGCGCTACGGTAGAGCGGATGAACTTGAGAGCGATCGCCTCGGTTTTAGGTTTATGACCGAGGCGGGTTACGATCCTAGAGGTATTGTTGAAGTGATGAAAATTCTCGGTGCTGCAAGATCGGGCGAAGCGCCGCCGGAGTTTTTGAGCTCTCACCCAAATCCTGAAAATCGAGTTGAAAAGTTGCAAGCTTTAATCGCGCAAAATTTCCCTAACGGTGTTCCAGCTAATTTAGTTTCTGGACGCGAAGAGTTTGCTAAGAATGTCTCGGGCGGTTAGCTATTGTTGCGTCTGGATTTACAAAATTTATTGCTAAAGGCGGATGGAGGTTCGGGTGTGAGTTGGCACGATCGACTAATTGAGCGATCGACCAATTTGAAAGTTGAGAACCATGATGCAATCTTGGATGATTATCGGCGGCGCGACTTTCTCAGTCGCCTTCGGGACTCTGTTTTTCAAACTCCGCGATATTAACTGGGCGGTCAAACTTCAAAGACCGGATTGGATGTTTTTTGAGCCGGCGATTCCGTTAATTTGGACTGTGATTTTTGCGATGGGGGCCGGGAGTGCTACCCTCGTGTGGGAACGCGATCCGGGAAGTCTCACAACTTGGCTGCTGATGGCTTGGTACTTGCTTTTAGAAATTGTCACAGTTGCTTATATTCCCGCGACTCTCCGAGCGAAAAGCCTGAAAGTAGGGACTATTTTGGGAGGGGCTGGCGAGATTTTGGGAGTTGTGCTGCTGCTGGCTGTTTGGCCGATTTCTCAAACTGCGGCTTTGTTACTCTTACCTTACGCGATTTGGGGTGCGATCGGCACTTATACTACTTGGGAAATGATTCAGTTAAACCCAGAAGCTGCATAAATATAACCAACCGCGAAGACGCAAAGAACGCGAAGGAATAAAAAAGCGAGAGAATCTTGAAACGATTCGGAAATAATAACCATTAAGTAACTCTTAACCAAATATTCATAAATATAACGCTCTTCTCTTCTCTTCTCTTCCTTCGCTTCTTCGCGTCTTCGCGGTTCGTTCTTAATACCAAATAGGTGCAGCCCAGCTAACCGAACCAATCGAGTGAGGAAATCCGCTTGACACGGCGTCGTCATTTGATGACAAAATAAATGAATTAAACTGCTTAAAATTAAAGGATGACAGTTATCAATGGCAATTAAAGACCAGCCCCAACCCCCTCGTTTTAGGCAAATTAGCAATATTGTATTATTGCTATCAAGCTTGTTTCTGCTAGCAAACATCTTTTTGCCCAATTTGTTCGGACCGCAAATTCCGCAAGTTCCTTACAGCTTGTTCGTCCACCAAGTTCAAGAACAAGATGTGGCGCGAGCTTCGGTAGGCCAAAATGAAATTCGCTACCAACTTAAAGGCGAAGGCGACAAGCCCGGTCAAGTGCTGTCAACTACGCCAATTTTTGACCTGGATCTGCCTAAACTTTTGCAAGAAAAAGGCGTTGAATTTGCGGCAACTCCGCCTTCCAAAAATGGCTGGATCGGCAGTGTTTTAAGCTGGGTGGTTCCGCCGCTGATTTTTGTGGCGATTTTTCAATTTTTCGCGAACCGGGGCGGTGGCGGGCCTCAGGGTGCGCTGTCGATCGGCAAAAGCAAAGCTAAGGTCTACGTAGAAGGCGAATCTGCGAAAATCACTTTTGCTGACGTAGCCGGAGTTGAAGAGGCTAAAACTGAATTAGTCGAAGTTGTGGAATTCCTGAAAACTCCCGACAAATTTACCGCAATTGGCGCGCGCATTCCGAAGGGCGTGCTGTTAGTCGGGCCTCCGGGAACTGGCAAAACTCTGTTAGCAAAGGCTGTGGCTGGTGAAGCTGGCGTACCGTTTTTTAGCATCTCCGGTTCGGAGTTTGTAGAGTTGTTCGTGGGTGTCGGTTCTGCGAGAGTCAGGGATTTATTCGAGCAAGCAAAAAAACAGGCTCCTTGTATTGTTTTCATTGATGAATTGGATGCGATCGGCAAATCTCGCAGCACTAATGCTGCATTTGGTGGGAATGACGAACGCGAACAAACTCTCAATCAACTGTTAACTGAAATGGACGGTTTTGCTGTGGGTAATACTACGGTAATTGTGCTGGCTGCAACTAACCGCCCGGAAAGTTTGGATGCTGCTTTGTTGCGCCCGGGCCGTTTCGATCGCCAAGTTTTGGTCGATCGCCCGGATTTATCTGGCCGCGAAGCAATTTTGAATATTCACTCTCAAAAAGTCAAGTTGGGCCCGGATATTGACTTGAAGGCGATCGCCACTCGTACCCCCGGTTTTTCGGGCGCAGATTTGGCAAATTTGGTCAATGAAGCTGCCTTGCTGGCTGCGCGCAACAAGCGCCTCGCCATAGCGCAGGAAGACTTTTATGAGGCATTTGAGCGCGTTGTAGCTGGCTTGGAAAAGAAGAGCCGGGTGCTCAACGAGAAGGAGAAAAAGATTGTGGCTTACCACGAAGTCGGGCACGCGATGGTTGGGGCTGCGATGACTGGCGGCGGCGAAGTCGCGAAAATCTCGATCGTGCCGCGCGGTATGGCTGCATTGGGTTACACGTTGCAGGTTCCGACTGAAGACCGTTTCTTGTTGGATGAGGCGGAGTTGCGCGGTCAGATTGCTACACTGTTGGGCGGGCGATCGGCTGAGGAAGTCGTCTTCGGTAGCATCACCACCGGCGCCTCCAACGACTTGCAAAGGGCGACTGATTTAGCTGAAAGAATGGTCACAACTTACGGTATGAGCAAGGTTTTGGGGCCTCTAGCTTACGATCGCGCTCAACAATCTTTCCTCGGCGATGGTATGGGAAATGCGCGCCGTGCGGTGAGTGCCCAAACTGCTGAGGCGATCGACCAAGAAGTGAAGGAAATTGTCGAAACAGCGCACCAGCAAGCCTTGGATATTCTCAAGGAAAATCGAGAGTTGTTGGAAACTATTACGTCGCAACTGTTGGAAACTGAGGTAATTGAAGGTGAAAAACTGCACGACTTCCTGACTCAAGTAAAGCCTGTAGATAAGGTTTCGGCGGTTGTTTAAAAGGGTTTGATTTAACCGCAGATGAACGCAGATGAACGCAGATTAGTGTAAATCATCTGCGTTTTTTTATTGCAAATTAAGCGAGTAATTTTTGATTTTTTTATGATTTCAGCCCTACGATCGAATATGTCGCTGCATCCGGGGCGATCGCAAAAATGCTCGAATTCTTATCAGAATTATCTGGTGCGGGTGAGTTCAGCCGCTATAGAGGTATTTAGTATTAAAAATAACTTACTATACTTAAGTGACTACCGTACCAACAGACGTGGCGTTCCGAGGTGATATCGCTCGCCTCATTACTATGATAGAGGTGTCTTTACTCCTGAGAGCAACGCGCCATCCCGTGTTCCGCAGTAACACAGGCTACAAAGAAGTCAAGCGGGTTACTGTATCACTGATATAAGTAAATTTTGCCTAAAAACTATTGCTAGTGGTACTCAACCTGTGAGATTATTGGGCGAATAAAGTTAATTGTCGCTAAGCTATGACTGTTCGGGTATATAGAACACAGCCTTACGAGACCACCCATGAGAATCGTTTATTCGATGCCTTGCGAAAGGAATTGGCACGGGCGTGGGGCGATGCAGAAGATTTGATAATTCTGCTAGGAAACTTCTACTGCCACGGCAGCGAAATTGATGCAGCAATTCTGAAGAAAAACAGCATTATCATCATCGAGTTCAAAGACTACGGCGGACATATTAGTTTTTCAGAAAATGGGCCGTGGTTTGCAGGTGATGTCGAGGTTAAAGGTGGCAGCAAGCTCAATCCATTTATTCAAGTTAAAGATAACAAGTTTGCGCTAATCAACAGATTAAACGAAATTAATTTTCCGTCATACAGACAACAAAAATTAGGACATATCTCTGGGTTAGTGCTTTTTCACAAACCGATAAATTTTAACGATATACAGATACCACCCAAGATTGACAGGTGGTTTCATGTAGTTGATTTCGATCGCGCTATAGAACGGTTATCTCAAATTACTAGCCGAGAGATTAATCTTTCTAATCAAGATTTGGAATACATTGTCACGGATATTGCCATTCCTGAGTATGTACCTGTAGAATTGGGTGTCAGAGCGATTCCTGCTACTTTATCAGCAGTTAACACGACTAAACTTGAGTTGCCTGAGTGTCTAGAATCTGTCGTTTATCGCATTGAGCAATTTTTAGCTTCCTCAAAGAAGATTTTAATCGTTACTGGAATGATTGGAACAGGTTTAAATATTCTGCAAAAAGCTATTGGAGATATATCCAGATCGTTAGGTCGAAATTGCTCGGTGCTTGCCCCTAACAGTAAAATTGCGTCTCTTTATCCAGTTGAATCACAAAGTATTTACTCACATATTTTTTCAATAAACTCTAAATTAGAGAAGGATCTGGTTGTCTATGGATTGAAAAAAAATGAGGATACAGACAAACAAGTTTACATCGTCGGTGATGCCCACCTGATATCGGATTCACTGTTTCAGACTGATGTTTTTCGTTATGGTAGCGGGCAAGTTCTCACGGATTTTCTGGAATATACCGATATCAAAGAGAGCAAAAGACAGGTAATTTTTATGGGCGATCCATTTCAGATAAGCAGAGGTAAAACTGATGAATCAGCACTATGTTATGAACGCTTGCAGGCTGCTATCGGTGGTGAGATAGAGTTAATCAATCTTGATTTTATACTTCCAGGCGAAGAGCAAAATTTGTTTGTAAGAAATTGTCAACAACTGGCTAAAAGTATAAGTTGTGGCAGATTTAATCACCTCGCAGCCATAGCCGATTCCTCGCATTGCATCCAAATAGTCGATAGCTGCGATCAACAAGAGGTATCGAAAGCTGCATTTCTTGAGAATTCCAAATTTACCAAGTTTATAGTTTTCTCCAACGAATCGGTTAACCGCATCAATAATCATGTTAGGAAAAAGTTTTTTTATCGAGGGAAAGACCTCGTTGCTGGTGATATTGTACATATACATAATAGTCCTGTCGAAGTAGATGAACAAAAGTTAGAGCGAACTTACATATCAAGTAACTCTTTTGCTGAAGTCATAGAAGTTGACACAAATATTTCATCATTAATACAACCGCTTAAAGGACGCGAACATCCAATTAGGATAGACTTTTTGCGTATTCGAGTGCGGCTACTTCACAACGGTAAAGAGGTCAAGTTTTTATGCTTAAACGATTATTTGTATGCGGATAAGCCGGAAGTGTCAAAGGACACACTTTTAGCTTTGCGTGTTTCGGCAACAAACAGATTTAATCAACAGTGGAAACAGGGGACAGAATCAGAAGAATCGGATAAATCTAGCGAATTAGCCAAGTTTCTACGCAACGATCCATACTTCAATGCAGCCCATCTGAGGTTTGGGTACGCACTTACCCTGCATCGCGCACAAGGAAATCAGTTTCAAACTGCGATCGCTAATATGGAGACTGAGCAAGGACAAACAAATGCCACTTATTTTCGATGGGTTTATACCTTATTTTCTGTAGTAACAAACCGACTTCTACTCGTGAACTTCCCCTCAATTACACCATTTTCCAAGGCAACTTGGGACGGCAATCAAGGAAAGCTAGATTCTGTTGTTTGTAAGAATCTCATTGCATTCGATCCTGATTCAGACTTGAAAGAAGATACAACTATTTCACCTTTCGATATACCGTCAAAACCTTTAAGAAATCTTTACTTTAATATCGTGCAAAGTCTCCGGACTCACCGTATAAAAGTAAATTCATGCAATCATCATAAGTGGATAGAAGTTTACGATTTTGGGTCGGAAGACGGTAAAAAAAGCTGTTCTATGCGTTTGCATTATAATGGCAAATTTCATGTGACTGGAATTAAAACTGTGAGTTCTGATCCTATTGAGTTTTCCGACATAGTTCGTAATGCTATTACATCATCAAATGTGCGATTTGATAATGAATTTCAAGAAACAGTTCACGCTTTAATTAAACCAAAAATGGAGCGACACCAAATAGCGATTCAGGGAATTGAACACCATGATTTTCACGAAATTTACTATCTCTACTCAGAAATTGGCTCGCTCAAAATGCAAGTTTTCTACGCTGGAGATGGTTTTGTTACAAGAGTTATCCCAATTGGGTACACAAATTTAGAAATCGAAAAATTAGTTCGCAAAGCACTGGAGTTAGAATAATGTCGAATTTAAGCGAAGAAATTACTAATTTGAGAAAAGCTGGACAGATAGATCGAGCCTACTTCAGAGGATACGAACTACTGAAAGAGCATCCAAACGACGAAAGGCTTGCTAACAGTATTGGTTGGGTTCTCTATGAAAAAGTAAAAAGAAATGTAGAGGCTGCTAAGCAATCTCAATCGATAGAGACAAATATGTCTGTCAGCCAACTCAGGGAAATATTGGGAGAGTATTACAAACTCAAGCTGCTGCGACGACCTGATTTACTTTTTAGTCTTTTACTATCGCAAACCCTTCGATTTCCACAGGAACTCAAGTTTTTACCCAAGTTCATAAAATGGGCTGGTATTGACAGTTTTCGAGCGGAAGATTTTCAGGTTTCTACTGGTAAGGATGGTACAGTTTTTGAGTCATTGGTTGAAAAAACAGCAAGAGAAGTGGGAAAGATTGCTTGCGAATTGACAGCCCAAGAGTATCCCGATCAACGAGAATTACAAAATTTTGCAGTTAAACTGATCGATGTTGCACTCGATCGCGCCAAAGTTCAAAAACCGGAATGGCTAAATTATCGCAAGGCTTTATTGCTAAATCGTTTGGGGCGATCGCCCGAAGCTCAAAAACTTCTGGTTTCTTTTGTCAAGCAGAAGCGTAGCGATTACTGGGCGTGGCACGCATTAGCTAAAGTCGTGGAAACTTCCGATCCTCAACTAGCGTTAGCACTTTGTGCAAAAGCGTGTTTGACTTGCAGGGATGAAAATTTTGGTGTTAGTGTTTTTGAGGATCTCAGCCGACTCGCAGCAAATAGAGGACAAGAGAAAGTTGCTAAATGGGCTGCCGATCGAGCTTTTACTATTCGTAACAATAACGGATGGAAAGTCCCCCAATCCCTCCGCAATCTCTTGACTGCTAGTTGGTACAATCGTGCAGGAAATTTGTCTAACGCGGAGGAAGTGTTAGCAAATATAGCTGCTGATGCAGAAAAGGTGATTTGGCAAAATTGCCCGCGATCTCATGCTAACTATCTGGAAACCTTTGTGGCAAAATCTGGAACAAGAATGGTCGAATTTGGACGGCTGTATAATGGTGTATCTGAAAAACTTGTTAGTCCTGAGCGAGGAATGCTGAAGAACTTAAATCTGAGACTGGGCGATCCGGTGACGGTGACTGTTGATGACAGTGGCGATCGCCTAACAGTTGTTGCGGTTGAGAAACGTGAATCAGGTAAGCTCTTTGATAGTGTGTCTCATAAAACTGGTCAGTTTCGCTTGTGTCAAGGTCGTGATTTTGGGTTTGTAGATGATGTTTATGTTCCTTCTGAATTAGCGTGTCAGTTGCAGAACGATCAAAAAGTTAATGTTGCTGTTGTGAAAAAATTTGACAAAAAGAAAGAAAAATGGGGTTTGAGTGCGATCGCCATACTTAATTAAACTGATGTAAGGTGTACCCACAAGCACCCTACAGTCTGTTTTTACACAGTCTGCTTGTTTGCGATCGAATCGCAGCCATCAGCCCTTTTTGCGGCGGCTGTTGAGCTATTTCGTAGGTGCGGATATGTCTGTTTTTTGATGGATAATGGGGGATTTGTGAGGCGGCGTACCTAACTATTGTGTAGTGCGGATATATCAGATGTACAATTTTTTGGGGGATTTTTGATGGAGCCGCACCCTACCGGGGCTTCGGAGCAGGTGCCCCCCCCCGCAACATTCCTTCTGTACTGAGGTCTTCATCGATTTCTTCCCAGTGAATGCCATAACCTCCTCCACATACTTCCCATTGTGCCCTTTGCTCGGGAGTTGCATTAAACAATCTTGGATACCAAATTAAAGGCACGGTAATGGTTCGTCCATCCATTAAATCAACACTAATTGTTTCTTCGGTAAAATGAATGTGTTTAACTCTCTCGTCCGCTCGAATCTCCGAAATACCCATAAAAATATTGACTCAATAAGTTTTTTATTATACGATCTAATATTGGTTAACTGCTACCAAATTACGATGTTTCAACTATAAAGATTGTGGTCGGGGTCTAGCCAAACAATATAAAAAATATTTTCACTAAAAAATCCATGCACCCTACCGTATTCATTAGCAGATATTTGAAACTGGTAGGGAATATTGACTAGCTCATCTTCATTGGGAATTCCGAAACCATTAGGCTCTGTTGTATCTTGCCATGCTATGCCATGACAGCGCAGGCTTTTACTCTGATTATTGATGATTTCTTGAGAATTCAATTGTGATAAATCCCGCAGCCTTCTCAAGAGAGATGCTAGATATCTAGAATCTCGGCCTGCTAGTGAAAATTTATCTTTGTCATCCTGATAGTACCTGAAAGAAAAACTCACTCCTTCGGGTATTTTTACATCTTGACGCTTGATACTAGATAAGGATGGCTGGCGGCGTATATCTGCCTTTTTAGGTTTCTTCGATGACACGGGTTTTGTAAAATTCTTTCATTAATTCCTTGGTAATAATAGCATGAGAAGGTTCATCTTTTGGCAAGTTACCTCTAGCCTTAATCCAGGGGTCTTCGCGTCGTACCATCAATTCCAGCTCGTAAGCATCGCAAAAAAAATACTCATCGGATAATTCGTCTAAAAACTCTTGTACATCTTCGGGAAACTCTGGTTTTTCGACTTCCTTGAGAATTGGCTTAAACCCAAATTCTTCTTTGTATTCGTAAAATAAAGTCGGGATAGTCGGCCCGTGCACCCAGGCTTCAAAATCCTCATCAAAAAGCGGTGTATCTTCAAAGGCTAGATACCATGCTTGGGCGTAGTACAAAAGTTTTTGGAGCTTGTGGTTGCTGAGGTAGGAGCCTACGTCATTGGCAAACCAAATGTAGTAATCTGCTAGTTGGGAGGCTGTTGTTACTGTAGTTATTGTGGTCATATAACTTGAGTCAATATGTTTTGTATTCTATCATATCATAATTATCTACTATATTAAACTAGATTACCTGCTCTCAAGAGGCAGCAGAGTCGCAATATATCACATTTCCAGGCTCTGCCTGGAAACAAGATTAATGCACTGATAGCACGCAAAGAAACCGGGTTTTTACCTAATCTCTCGACTCCGACGAAGGATATTCGTAAAAAACCCGGTTTCGGACTCACATTGCAAAGAAACCGGGTTTTTAGCTAATCTCTCGACTCCGACGAAAGATATTCGTAAAAAACCCGGTTTCTGATTACCCCTCCAGATGAGTGTAAATCTTAAACTACTTGCACTTGTTTTTCGGCAAGGGAAGCAATCAGGGCTTTTTGCTGCTGCTGTTGAGCTTCGTCAGCTAAAAACTCGGCTAATTGAGCTTCGATTTCATCGCGCACAATTTGGCGGTATTCCAGGAAATGCTCGTTGTGGGCGCATACTGTTAAATAGTGATCCCAAACTGCGGGATTCCGTTTGAGAATGCTAAATAAATGATGCCAGAACTTCCAGCGAGTTTTGCGCTTGACTCCTTGGCGCCAAACTACGGTTAGCAGCGCTCGCAAGTCGATCCAACTGGGGATTCTTGATGGTATATTTGCTGTAGGTGCACCTAACATCAAGAAGTGGCGGTAGGTGCGGTCTAAGTATTTCTCAGCATCGTACACGTCAGAAAATGCTTGGACATATTCCCTGGCGATGTCTTCTAGCGGCCGCGTCGGAATAAAGTTCATCAATGTAGTCTGATTCAAGTTCCCCGATTTGTCGCGCAATCTGCCTTCTTTTGCTAGTCGGTGCGACAATGCAGTGTGCGGTAAAGCTTGGAGCATTCCAAAGGTTGTACTGGGAATTGCTGCTGCTTCGGCGAAGTTGACGATGCGCTGGCCTGCACCGGGTTTTTCGCCGTCGAATCCGATGATGAATCCGGCCATTACTCGCAAACCGGATTTCGCAATTAGTTCTACTGATTCGATCAGAGAATTGCGGGTGTTTTGGAATTTCTTGGTCATTTGCAAGCTGTCTTCGTCGGGGGTTTCAATTCCTAGGAATACTGCGTTGAAATGACACTTCACCATCATGTCCATCAATTCTTGGTCTTGGGCTAAATCGATGGATGCTTCTGTGTTGAAGTTGAAGGGGAATTTGTGCTCTATTTGCCAAACTTCTAATTCTTTTAGCAACAGTTTGACGCTGCGTTTGTTGCCGATGAAGTTGTCGTCTACCATGAAGACGCCGCGCCGCCAACCTAGGTTGTAGAGACAGTCTAGTTCTGCTATTAATTGTTGGGGAGTTTTGGTGCGGGGTTTGCGCCCGTAGAGGACGATGATGTCGCAGAATTCGCACTGGAAGGGACAGCCTCGCGAAAATTGAATCGACATTGAGTCGTAGGCGTCTAATTCGAGCAGGTCGAAGCGGGGAACTGGGGTTGTGGTAACATCGGGTTTTACGCCGTCCGATCGATAGATTCCACTTTTTTCGCCCCGCAGTACCGCTTCGACAAACATCGGTAGGGTGATTTCGCCTTCGTCGAGAATCAGGTAATCTATGCCCGCTGCTTGGGGTTCTTCGGGTACGGAAGTCGGGTAAGGGCCGCCGCAGGCTACTGATTTACCGCGCCGTTTGGCTTCGCGGATGATGTCTAGCAAGTCTTCTTTTTGGACAATCATCGCTGACAGAATAACGAGCTCTGCCCATTCCCATTCTGCTTCGGTGATTTGTCGGATGTTGCGATCGACTAACTTGAATTCCCATTCTTGGGGTAGAATAGCTGCTACTGTTACCAAACCCAGCGGTGGAAGCAGCACTTTGCGATCGACTAATTCTAGGATTTTCTCGTAAGACCAAAATGTTTTCGGGAACAGGGGGTAAACTAGAAGCACTCGCATATTATGTTAAACCTCACATCAGTAAATAACTTGCGATCGGGCTGGCGGGACGTGAGAGTTCGATCGACTCTCAAGACTTAATGTTAAGGCTAAAATTACGATCTTGCGCGCGATCGACTATCGAGGGAGGGGCGACACCCCCTAACACAAAGATAATGGGCGCAATTTTTAGCTTGCAGTTCCCTGTTAAAGTTGGCAAATGCTGATATCTTATCGTATTTGACCCTTGATTGGCGGTAATCCGATTTGAAAAGTGTAGGAATCAGGCAAAAAAGAATTGGAAATAGTAGAGTTTAATAGGATAAAGAATTAGGGACGGGCTAGAAGCCCGATTGGTTCGTAGTGCGGACTTTAGTCCGCAACTAAACCAGCGGACTAAAGTCCGCACGTGCGTTCCTTGCCCGATTGGTTCGTAGTGCGGACTTTAGTCCGCAACTAAACCAGCGGACTAAAGTCCGCACGTGCGTTCCTTGTTTATTGCGGTTAATCGATCGCACAAAATATCACCCTACTTTACATTTTTATCGGGAATCCCGCTAGTCCTTAACATATCAGCAACTGTGCCGCAGTAACTGGGCAATCCGATGCTTTCGGGATTGACCAGATTTTGATAGGTAAAATGGCGGTAGCTGATGCAAAATCTATCCCAAGCAGCCACCTGAATTCGGAACAACCAAATAAAGAAATCGGCCAGCCAAGGTGATAAAGTAATCCGAAAAAATATCTTTTTATGCAAATACTGGCAAGCTTGTTCGACAACTTCGTTAGCTGTAATCGCCGGATTTCCTAGTACAAAATGTCGCGGTTCCTCAGAAATCGGCGGATGTTCGACTAAGTAATTAACTACTGTGGCAATGTCTGCACCGTGGATGAAGTGAAAACTGCCATCTGCTTTCAGCCAGCGAATCAAACCAATCCATTTGGCGACAAGCGGCAAACCGGATGATAGGTGAGAAACTGGTTTTTCGGCATCTCCTCCTAATACTAAGGTTGGGTAAAGTGCGGTAATTGGAGGCACGTTTGTTAAGGTAGATAATTGCGTCATGCAATCGTATTTCGAGCGGATATAATCTGTTCCCAGTTCTCCGGCTTCTTTGAGCAAATTGTTGTCTCTACCGAGAATGCTGGCGGTTGAAAAGTATATTACTTGTTGGCAAGTCTGGGGCGAAAGTAGTTGGATTAGGCGCAGGGTTTTGGTGACGTTGACATCGAAAACTTCTTGGGTTCCTCCCCAAGCTGTGGCTGCTAAAATTGCTACGTCTATTGTTTGCAGGAGTTCGGCAAATTGCTCGATATCTTTCATGTCGCCTTGTATGATATTGATGCCCGATCGCGCTTTCCAGTCAAATTTTAGCTTGTCGGGGTTGCGAACTAATAGGTAGAGTTCGTGGTTTGTCTGTTGAATCAAGGTTTCGGCCATGTAGTGACCGATACAGCCACTTGCACCCGTTATGAAAATTTTTTTGGCGTTCATTTTGCCGCAGCGGAAGATGGGAGAGAGAAAGGAGAGAATTGAGCTGTTTCATTCTCCTGCAATCCGCCAGGGGTTGAAACCCCTGGCTAATAGCAAAAGTCGGTTGAAACCGACTGAAGAGCACCATTGTTAATAAAGGGCTTTTTTGTGGGTGGGGGCGGGTTTATTTAGCCTGTTTGCACTTTTTAAGGCTCAAGAGTGAACCCGCCCCTACGGGATGCTTTATTCGCAAAGGTGCTCTTCGGTGAGTTAAAACCGACTGAAATATTAATCTTTAGTCCTCTTAAGAGGACTTTAGCTATGAGACAGGGGTTTCAACCCCTGTCGGATTGTGGGATTTAAGCAGTAACTGCGAGCAATTTGTCGGCTTGTTTCGCGGTTTCAAAGAAGAAACGCACGTTATCTTCGGGAGTTCCCGGCAATACGCCGTGTCCTAAATTGAGGATGTGTCCCCGATCGCCCGCTTTGCGAATTGTATCAAGAATTCGATCGCGAATAAACGGTTGAGAACCAAACAATACGCCGGGATCGAGATTTCCCTGAACGTTCATATTCGGGCCCAAACGCTTGCGCGCGTCGGCCATATCAACCGTCCAATCGACGCTGACGATATCTGCGCCGGATGTTGTCATGCGTTCGAGGAGGCCCGCGCTACCTGTGACTAATAAAATTAGCGGGGTGTCGGGATGGGTTTTTTTGACTTGCTCGAATACTTGTTTTTGGTATGGTAGAGCGAAGGTGTCGTAGTCCTGCGGGGACAGTTGGCCGGCCCAGGAATCGAACATTTGCACTACTTGGGCGCCGCAGTCGATTTGATAGCGCACGTAAACTGCGATCGCATCGGCGAATTTCGACAGCAACTGATGCAGTAAAGTTGGATCGGAAAACGCCATGTTTTTGATGACGGCATAATCCTTGGAACCTTTGCCCTCAACGGCGTAGGCTGCTAAAGTCCAGGGCGCGCCGACAAAACCGAGCACGGTGGATTTGTTGCCAACTTCCGCGCGCAGGGATTTGAGGATTGTTTTGATAAAAGGCAAACTTTCTTCCGGGTTCAGCGGTTGCAAAGCGTCGATTTGCTGCTGAGTGCGGATGGGTGCGTGGATAATCGGGCCTTTACCTTCGGCGATGTCCATGTCGATGCCCAAACCGGGCATTGGGGTGACAATATCGGAAAATAAAATTACGCCGTCGGGTTGAAACGCGCGCCACGGCTGAAGCGAAACTTCGATCGCAACTTCGGGAATTTCGGAACGTTCGCGAAAGGAGGGATACTTTTCTCGCAAATCTCGATAGGCTTTCATGTAGCGACCGGCTTGGCGCATCATCCACACGGGCGGGCGGTCTAGGGTTTCGCCGCGGGCTGCCCGCAACAGCAAGGGAACTTCATTTAATGATGACATCTTAACTTTTCTCGAATTTAGATCTTTTAATGTCTTTGGTAGCTTACCACTGTGCGATCGTCCTTTTCGATCGAAAATTCGGCGATCGGCCCGCAGCAGCTATTGTCTGATGTCTGTATGTGTATTCGGACTGACGCGGGGCTCAGAAACCGGGTTTTGGGCGATAATTCTTCGTCGCAGTCGGCAGATTCGCAAAAAAACCCGGTTTCTTTGGGTTTGATGGGTAAATTCCATACTATCTATCATTGCGAGGCACTATCTGTCATTGCGAGGAACGAAGCAATCTCCGCATCTGTTTTTTCAGCGCTTCTGTTTTCTGGACTCAATTAATTTGAAAATACGCTGTTTCGTTCTAACCCTCGCAGCATTGCTGGGCAAGGCTTTAAGCGATTTTTGGTACTGGGTTGAAGGAGTTTTGACGGATAATTTTGGGAGCCCTTGCAAATCTCCCCACTCGCTGGGGAAAATAATTGAATGGAAACTTGACCCAAAAAAATCAATAGGAATATAATTAAATTATACGAACTTAAAGAGTAAATAAAGATGTTTGATTGGATTGTCAAAACCGTAGTTGATGCTTCAGGGGTAACTAGCCAGCTAAAAGTAGCTGAATGGGCAAGATTGAATCAGACTAATGCTTTTGATATGGGCCCGAAAAACTACCAGAGGTGCTTACATGATTTAGGTTTAGGTGGCAAGTATCATGAACTTGAATACAATGAAAACGGAAGCCTTAAATATCAATAGTATCCATTATTTTTGAAACTGAATTAATTGCCTCACAAATTTTAGCTGGTAAGCAGCAACTGACTGTTGAACAAATTCAACTATCTCCCCACTCGCGCTTGGAAACTAATTGAATGGAAACTCGCGACGCCAAGAAACCCGGTTTCTACAAAGAAATTCGGTTTCTACCAAGAAACCGGGTTTCTGAACCCGCGCTACAGTCCAAGATATAGAAGCGATGAACCACAAATCCTGCGATTGCTTCGTTCCTCTCTTCGGACAAGAAACAGTCTTCGCAATAACAATAATCATGGCAGTCTATCGAGGACTCTATTTCTGAGCTAATATTGCATCATAATCACCATGAGTCCCTATCCAAAACCAGACAATACCTTCAGGTTTCTCAACTCCTAGGGCCCGGTAACTATCGCCTACTCGCACCGATTGCAATTGCTTTCGCCTGCCAACTTTTTTAAAATGCAGCGAAGGGTGACAGGGATCGACTTTGAGTAATTCGTAATTTTTATCGGCTAAAGCTTGTATTTCTTGAGGTAGCTGGTGATAGCAGTTCCAAAAACGCGGTAAAGTCAGATGCTTCATAACACTTTAGCCAATCCCGCTTCATACTCTGCATCAACTTCATCAAGTAGCGCATCTAACCGCCCATCCTCCAAATCGTCTTCAATTTGTCTATCCCAAACCTGTTGGCGATACTCTATCAGCCAAGCAGTTAGTTCGGATAGTTCCTTAATTGACAAGTTCATAATTGCTGTTTCAAGTTCTTTAACACTCATAGATTTTGCTACATCATTAATATTATTAATATACCAATAATCCTGAACGCATGGTTAGTGTTTGGGGCGGGTTTTTGAGATGGTTGGTTTGACTCATTGATGGTTTGTAAAACCCGCCCCAACGAAACAAACGAAATTACCTTGTCACGCACACTCCGCCTACAGATACGCGGCATTGATCTCGACTTGGATCGAACCTGCTATTATCATTAGATCGATCGAATCTACCATCATCCAGCCTCGCCGAATCTAAATCCCTAGTCCGCGAATTGTAATAATAATCGCCCGCCGGAACAGCCCTAGTCGGTACAGCGCAATAAGTCCCGTCCCTGCCGGCATCGTCAAATCTTACTCTTACTATAGAGCGTCGATCGCGACAATCAACAGGCCGCAAGCCAAAATCATCTCGCAAAATCCGTTCACCGTCGTAGCTGCGGCTGTCTCGGCCCCTGTCGCTTCTGTCATCCCACCTATTGCTAGCCCGTCTGTCGCCATCAATTCCCGAAACTTCCACCGTGTAGCTACCGCCCCTCGCAGCATCTTTCGCTAACACCAAAAGCTTGTAATCGCCGCTGCGGGGAATTTGATAATTAAAAGAACGGTCTTGGGTAAAAGCGACTTGCTTGTTGTTCCCGTAAAACAGTACCATGACGGGAGTAAAACCGCGACTTCTATCCGTATCTAAAAACACTTGAATGTTATCGCCTTCCCGAGCGCTGAAAGTATATTCTTGACCGCGCAATTCTTCCGTGGGAGTACCGGGCGTCCACATATTTCGGAAACGGTAAATCGGGGAAGTGCGGCGGATTACTCCATCTATGCGATCGTTATTTTGTATCTGTTCAGCAATTGCACTTGACGGAATTGCGGTAAGTGCCAATCCGGCAACTAGCACAGCGGCAGCAATACTGTTTAACAAGTTGTGTGTTTTCATATCAACCTCTCAAAAATTTGAAAATCTTTTTGCCTTGTTGGCGCCGACATTTGCATACACACTCTATTTTAAATCTAATTTCTGCCAACCGTGTTAACCTCACCCAACTGGACTATTTACCTAGTCGAACTGGGTTCGTAGTGAGGACTTTAGTCCTTCATAGCCTGTTGAGCAACAAAGGACTGAAATCCTGACTACAAAATAGGTTCGTAGTGAGGACTTTAGTCCTTCGTTCGTAGTGAGGACTTTAGTCCTTCATAGCCTGTTGAGTAAGAAAGGACTGAAGTCCTCACTACAAAATAGGTTCGTAGTGAGGACTTTAGTCCTTCATAGCCTGTTGAGTAAGAAAGGACTGAAGTCCTCACTACAAACCCAGCAAGAAAGGACTGAAATCCCGACTACAAAATGGGTTCGTAGTGAGGACTTTAGTCCTTCGTAGCCTGTTGAGTAAGAAAGGACTGAAGTCCTCACTACAAACCCAGCAAGAAAGGACTGAAGTCCTTACTACGAACCAACTTTTGACGATGTATCCCCACAAATCAGCAATCCCGATTCAGCATCGAGACTCGCCTCAATTCCCATCGGTAAAGCAGCGTTAACCCCCTCGTGGCCGAAGGGCAAATCTGAGACAATGGGAATATTCAAGTCAAAGAGCCGATCGCGCAAAACCTCTTCTATAGTAAAACTAGGAATATCCGGGCCAACCTCGCAGCGGCTGAAGCGCCCCAAAGCAATCCCCCGCACCCCCGCAAAAGCCCCCGCCATCCGCCATTGAGTTAACATTCGATCGACCCTGTAAGGAGCCTCCGAAACATCCTCAAATGCGAGAATAGCACCAGTTAAATCCGGTTGATAAGGGGTGGAGAGCAAATGAGTAGCCACCGTCAGATTCGCCGGAAACAACCGCCCTGTGGCTTGTCCACCAGCCCAGCCCTTACCTTGCAAAGATTGTAACGGGCGGCCTTCTACGCAGTCAAAAAGTCGATCGACAGACCAACCCGGTTCAGCCGCCAAAGTTGTCAGCAGGGGCCCGTGAACGCCCCAAATCCCCAATTTAGCGTCATTCCACAGCAAAGCCGTAATGTCGGAAAAGCCGATCAACCATTTCGGCGCATGGGAATCGGGAGTCGGAAAACCGGAATTAGCCCCATTTCCCACCTTGCCTTTTTCCAAAAGTCGAGTGCTGCCGAAACCGCCTCGAACGCACAGAATCCCGCGACAATCCGGGTCACTGAGGGCATCTGCGAGCTGTCGGACGCGGTTTTCGTCGGAACCGGCCAAGTAGCCAGCGCGATCGGCAAAACCCGGTGTTAATTCAACTCGATAGCCGCGGGATTTCCAAATTGCCAAACCGCGTTCAAAATTAGTCAATTCTCGCAGCGCGCCGCTAGGTGCAATTACCCGCAGCAAATCTCCCGGTTGCAGCCATTTCATATTAGTCATTATCGAAGGAAGAAGTAACAATAGTTGTAGGGTGTGTCGCCACAGAAAATCCCTAACTAAAAATCAACAATCTCATAGCGACGCACCAGTCTCTGCGATTGTTTCGCGGAACAATGACATATTAGTTGTAGCGTGTGGATACATCAAAAATCCCTAACTAAATACCAACAATCTCATAGCGACGCACCAGACCAAAAAATCCAACACTTCTCTTTAGCCAAACTTCCTCAAAATCGTGTCCTATCAATTTTCATTAATTTGAAGCAATACTGTAGGGGCGAGTTCACCAACAATCCGTAATTCACATCCAGAGTATTATAAACTCGCCCCCACCCAACCTACAAACTCTGATTAGCAAGCAGTTTTGGGGAATTCTGCGATGAATAAGGCATTTTTTGGGGCTTCTGAGATTTGATGTGATACCATTTATAAAAACTATTAGTATACAATAATTATTGAGTTTATTTCCTTAACTGTGCAAGGTGCGTCGCCATGAGATTGTCGATTGAATTTAGATATTTTTCGTGGCGACGCACCCTAGGAATACTACGAATACTAATTACGAAATACTTTAAGGTAAAGTCAGAATTTCCACCCCAGAATCAGTCACAGCCAGAGTGTGTTCAAACTGAGCCGAAAGCTTACCATCCTTAGTGATCGCAGTCCAACCGTCTGCCAAAATTTCCACATCCCAAGTACCCTCATTAATCATCGGCTCGATCGTAAAAACCATGCCTTGTCTGAGCTTCTTTCCCGTCCCCCGCTTACCGTAATGCAAAATTTCCGGTTCCGTATGAAAAACGCGGTGCACGCCGTGTCCCGCAAAATTTCGCACTACCGAAAAACCCTGGGCTTCAGCATATTCTTGAATTGCCGCACCGATGTCACCAGTGCGAGCACCGGGCTTGACTTCCGCAATTCCTCTTCTGAGACATTCCTCAGTTACTTCAACTAACCTTTTAGCTACAGGTGAAGGTTCCCCAACAAAAAAAGTTTTAGAAGTATCGCCGTGATAGCCATCAACTAAAGGCGTTACATCAATGTTCACAATGTCACCTTTTCTGAGAATTTGTTTCGCATTCGGAATTCCGTGACAGACAACTTCATTGACACTAGCGCACAGAGATTTCGGAAATCCTTTATAACCTAGCGGAGCACTTTTTGCGCCGCGGGCTAAAGTCCAGCGTTCCGCTTCGTCGTTAATTGCCAGAGTGCTGACACCCGGTTTAATCATTGGTTCAAGATGCAGAAGAAGCTGAGCTGCTAAGCGGCCGGCTTGACGCATTTTTTCGATTTCTCTGCTCGATAAAAGCACTAAACGTTCAGTTGCCATAGTTTTTTTTGTGGTCTTTTGTTGGGGTTAATTAAGAGTTTATTTAACTCAATTTTAGAATAGATTTGAACCAGCGTTCAAAAAGATCGCCCGCAGCTCCTAAATTGTATTCTACCTCTGCTTGTCGCCGGCAAGCGCTGCGGTCAATTTCGTCTAAACGCCCGATCGCACTTACCAGCCCATTTACACTGTCAGGCTCAACTAAAAAGCCCGTGTGCCCGTCTCGAACAATTTCCGCAGGCCCCCCGCGTTCGTAGGCAATCACAGGTACACCGCACGCTAAAGCCTCGATCGCCACATTTCCGAAAGCTTCCACGCAGCGCGGCGTCATCAACAATGCTCGGCACTTGCGGACTTGCTCTTGCATTTTGGTTGTGGTCAGAAACCCTAAATATTCTACCGGAGCATCCGGGTAATCTGCACAAATTTTTTGCCAATAATCCTCATCCTGCATTTTGCCCATAATTTTCAGGGGAATGCCTGTAATTTTTGCTGCCGCCACAGCATCTTCTAAGCCTTTTTCCGGGGCGATGCGGCCTAGCCAAGCTAATTTTGGTTCCGGTTGGCTGCAAAATTCGTACAGCGATAAATCGATGCCGCCACTTCCCACCAACTCACACTCGCTAGCAAAGGCAAAGGTTTGGGCTTGAGTAAGGGTGCAAACTCCCAGCGTACCGGGAAATTTAGTGGCGATTTGTCCGGCGATGCGATCGAAGGATTGGGAAAGGGAACCCATACTGATAAAATGTGCGATCGGAGTCCTAAAAAATGGCGTCAAATAAAACGGCAGCCAATCGTAGGCAAAATTAACAATCAGATCCCAATCATCCTGAACTTGGCGAGCGTATTCCCACATATTCGCCAGCACAGAATCGGCAGGCATCACAATCGGATCGTGGTAATCTTGTGATAGGGCAGTTACTTGCAAATCCCCCGCAATTTCGATGACTGGAATTGACTCTAAGACTGAACCTGTCGGTGCTACAACTGTGATTTTATGCCCTCGACGCTGCAATTCTTTAGCAGTGTTGAGCACTGTAAGTTCGACTCCGCCGCCCAACCCCGAACCGAGTTGACCGACAGAAGTTGATAGGAACAATAATTTTAAAGAGTTATTAGTCATTAGTCATTGGTCTGTGGTCGTTGGTCATTAATCACTTATTTTAGGATGCGATGTAGAATCATCATGTCTATCTTTACCTGAAGATAATAATACCATTTTTGTAAAATAATGCAACTGTCTTTGTAGGTGTGTGTCTCTCTTTCAATCCCTCAATTTAATAGACTTTTCGAGTAAAGACGCACCTTACACCTCCGGGAGAATCAACAACCCTCCTTCATTCAATTGACAGTTGACCTGTGACAGTTGACAGCAGTTGACCTCGACGAAGAAGGAAGAGGATTGGAGTAGATGGTAGGGTGCGTCGCTACTAAATCGTTGTCTAGAGCCAGAACCCTTGAGTGGCGACGCACCCTACAGATTATAAATAAAGAGGGTAGTAAACCCGGATTTGGTATAAGGGGGGGGGACAAGATTCTTCTCTTTCGTCCCCCAACAATCAGGGAGATGCGAGGGGGATCTAGATATGTATGTGCAACTTCACATTAAATTGGTATAGCGGTTCTCAAAAAAGTGAGGTATGCCCGCGGAGACCACGGAGGCCTATGTCCCTATGCCCTATGCCCGGCGCAGGCCTATGCCCTGTCGTCCGCGAATATGAGAGCTTGAAAGGCTATATTATTCCCGGTTTCTCTTAAAAATTTCAGGTTTAGTAACGAGAAATACAGGAATCAACCAGGAATCAGCCGCGCGCCAGTCCCAAACTAGCGTTTGATGAACTGTTCTAATTTGTGAGCTATCTTCTCTATAATTCCCTCCGAAGTATGTGTCGCCGATGCTTCTCCTTCTATACGCTTGACTGCATCTTCTGGAAGATTCAGCAACTGCACTAATTTTTGATAAGCTGCGGCTTCATCAGAGTTAATGTTTGGTTCGTCGGGAGTTCGAGAACTAGATGCAATCACTTCATAGCCGAGTTGCAAGACTAATTCTTTTTCCTCTTGAGTTTCTAGTTGGTGGATCAACTCATCAAGGGGTATATTTTGCATGATGTAATCCCGCAGTTCCTGTTGCATTTGTTGTGCGTCGTCATCTGTAGCAAACAAACTGCAAAAGCGATCGAGCATTAAATTAACTTCTTCTATCGCGAGTTCGCCATCAGCCCAGGCCATAGAGGAAACGATTCTCAGCAGGTTCATCTGGCGGGGCGTAATTGATGGAGGAGGTGGGGTTTGCATAATTTAAAATTGGTAATTGCTAATTGGGAATTGAAAATTGGTAATGGGGAATGGGGAATTAGTGTCAACTGAATATCTTATGCAGTACCAGTCTGCTGTTTGACGATTAAGGCTTCGATCCCCCCTAGCCCCCCTTAAAAAGGGGGGAACCGGAATATCTCAAAGTCCCCCTTGCTTTCGGGGGATGCGAGGGGGATCGAGACGGCGCTACAAGCGAGATTTCTCTGGGTTTTAGGTGAGTGTTGACACGGCTTTGGGAATGGGGAATTGGTAATTGAGTGTGATTCTTTTTTGTGTTCCCCGTTCTCCTTTCCCTTTCCCTTTATTTATCTCACAAATTCGAGAGGGGAACACCCAGCCATCCAGTAAAGTTTTGTTTCTGAATAGTGCTCGGCCGATCGACTGGTACGATCGAATAACGGCCCGGGCGCGCGGGGGCGAGAGTAACAGAACAAGTCCGCAGTTCGTCTTGGTGAAACACTGTCACCTCTACCGTGTCCCCAGGCTGATAGTCTTTGAGCCTCTCGGCAGCTTGTTCGGCATTTACTCGAAAACCTGCGATCGCCAGCAACTCGTCCCCAGCGTCAATTCCGGCCAATTGTGCGGGAGATCCTGCTTCCACAAATTTAACCGTTTGCCGCCCGTTTTCCGCCCCCAGCATCCAACCAATCCGAGGCGTTTGGTCAGTTTCATCTACCAAAATTTGCAGCCCGAAAGGTTCCAGATATTGGTTGTAAGGCAACTCTTCTGTACCGTCTACATAGCGCGCAAAAAAGTCGCTCAAGTCCATGTCAGCTACAGACTCGATCGCACTTTGCAACTCTTCGGGAGTAAAGCCTATTTCTGCCCGGAGCGATCGAGCATTTAACTTGCCATTTGATGTCAGATGCGCCTGCTTGGCCTCTGTTCCCGACTTCTGGTCAAAATCTTCATTTTCAGCAGAACAACCGCCAAACTGCCGCCACATCAAACGCATCACATCGTCGAGCGATCGGGCGTTGCCGTGTTTAGCTCGAATCAACAAATCGAGCAAAAACGAAACAAGTTCCCCTTTCAAATAATAGGAAATCTGCGAATTGTCGCTATTAGCATCTCTGCGATAAAGTTTAATCCAAGCATCCCAACTCGACTCGCTAGCCGGCTGCACGTTCCGCCCCGGAGTCGTCTGCAAGCGAGTGATTTCTTTGGCAAGATTTTGGAAATAACCTTTGACGCCGTAGATACCGGCTCGAAAAGGAATTAGCAAATCGTAATAACTGGTCGTGCCTTCAGAGAACCATAAAGAAGGAGTATAATTCTCTTGTTCGTAGTCAAATACTTCAAGAGCTTTCGGTCGAATGCGCTTGACATTCCAGAGGTGAAAAAATTCGTGAGCCACCAATTGAATGAACCGTTCGTACTTTTCCTTGGCCCGAAAACCAAAACGCGAATAGTTAAGAGTACAACTATCCTTGTGTTCCAAACCGCCAAAACCAGAGCCAGACAAATGCAGCAAAAATACATAGCGGTCGTAAGGCAAACCGCCGAACATTTCTGCTTCAACCTCAATGACTTTCTTGATATCTTTAATTGCCCGTTCTGGTTCTAAATTGCCTTGTCCCCAAACTACAAGCTGATGGAGTTTTCCCATCACTTCAAAATCGTAGGACTCGTGAGAGCCAATCTCAAAAGGACTATCGACAAGGGTGTCAAAATCCGCAGCAGCGAAAGTAAGATTATCGCCGGAAACAGGTGGCAAAGTAGTCACGGTGCGCCATTGGGGCTGCGGTGGCACCACTGTCACCCTATAGCAGTTGCGCTCAAAACCGGGCAAGAAAAAGCACAGAGCTGCTGGATTAAAATAACCGTGAGTCGAGTCTAAATGATTGGTTCGCACTGTCAGTTCGTTGGCAAAAATCCGGTAAAAAACCGTGACATCTGACACTGAATTTGTGTCGATTTGCCAGTGATTTTTGCTAATCTTGCGCCAAGATAAAGCTCGATCGCCCGATCGCGAGCTAAAATCTTGCAAGTGGCGGGCGTACTCTCGAACCAAGTAAGAACCGGGAGTCCAAACAGGCATTTTTAAATCCAGCACCGGCTCCGACCAACCTTGCACGCGCAAAGTCACTTCAAACAGGTGGGATTCAGGATTGGGCATCGCCACCGAATAGTGAATGGTCGGTGCTGTTAGTTGTCCGATCGCGCCGCCGTTCGCGGGCGAGGTATCCTCATAAGTGACATCGGTCATTGACTTGCCAAATTCATCAAGTGCTTGAGGTTGATCAAATGGATAGTTTGGTGCTCTGGATCGATTTTGATCCAGCCTTTACTATCTAGTTTTTCCATAATTTTGCTGGTTTCATCTAGGGCGATACCTGTCACGTCAGCTAAATCTTCATAAGGGATATTGAAGATATCTCTGCCCTCAGCAGTTTTCTGACCGTAGTTTTCTCCCAGCTCGACTAAAGTATTTGCTAGTTTAACCGCTGGCTGGCGGTTCTGCAGTTGAGAGCGGAGATTGGTTTGGCGCAGCCGCCGCACCATCAGTTGGAGCATCCGGTGGTGCAATTGCGGATCTTTAAACAGGGTTTGGATAAATCGCTGAGCCGTAACGCTGATCAGCCGCACGGGCGATAGAGCAAGTACGTCATTCGATCGGGGAGATTCATCAAGAATGGCCATTTCGCCGAAGAAAGCTCCCCGTCCTAAAATAGCCATTGATACAGCTCGATCGTTTGACAGGTGCCGGACTTTGACCCAGCCGGACACAACAAAATAAATCGCGTTACCCCAAGAATCCTCCATCAGCACAGCTCGGCCTGGGGGATACTCATGCTTAACGGCATTTGATAGCAGCCCTCCCAAGGTTTCTGGGTTAGCACCCTTAAATAGAGGGAACAGCTCACTGAAAGCTTCTGTCTTCATGCAAACTCGCGGAGGTGGGAAATTAGATTAGGCGACACCCAACAGCTAGGGAACGATCGATGTTTGAGAAAACAAACAATCTGTTGCTGCTACATAAGATTGACACAAAGCGAACGAGACGGACATCTCAGACACAGGGGAAACTTACTTCTTATAGCTCCTGTAATTGATGATAAGGGTACAGGGGCGCGCTTCACCTAAAATTGGCAGATTCTTTAATCTTAAACGGGTTTACAAGCGTCCCACTGCCTGTTGAACTTTGCCCAACAGAGCTTCTATGTAATCCGGCCAGCCGATCGCGATCGACTGCGTGTGGGCCAAAGACTCCGGCTCGATCGCATCTGGCGTCCACCTCAGCGGTTGACCTTGCAAGTCGCAACAAACCAATCCGGCGGCCTTTGCTAGGGCCAGAGGGCCGGCGGTATCCCACACTTTAACTCTACCGTTGAAATACAGGTACAAACCGGCTCGGCCTTGTATGATTTCCATAACTTTTAAGCCAAAGCTTCCCAGCGAGTAAAATTCGGCTCCCGGGATGCTTTGGGCGATCGCCCCGGCATAGTTTTTCTGGTCTCTGTCGCCGAGAATAATTTTACAATTCAACGGTGTCGGAGCGGAGGGTTTGCTCATAGCGATCGGCTGCGGCGAAGAGGTTCCCACAGTTTGGAACAATCCCCAATCTTTGCCGCCAAAATACATTTGGTCAAAAGCCGGAGCGTAGATCCAGCCGGCCACCGGCTCCCCGTCCACCAGCAGCCCCACCATCACAGCGTAGTGCTGTTTTCCCTGAATAAATCCCTCCGTCCCGTCGAGGGGATCGATGCACCAGAGGCGCTGGTAATTTGCCTGGTAAGCTGCTCTAGACGACGTGTTTTCCTCCGTGATCCTGCCATCTTCAGGAAACAAAGCGCTAAATGCTGCTGATAGTTGTCGGTCTAAGTAGCGATCGATACTCGTCACGTAGTCGTCCGGGCCTTTCTCGGAAACTTCAAAAGGTTCCGCTGCAAGCTTGTGGGCTTCTTGACCGCACTCTCGGATGATGTAGCGAATTTTTTGGTCTTGCTCTGGAGAAATATACATCAGGTTAAACATAAATGCTTCAACTAACACAGCATAAAAGCTTAAGTCCTTGGAATCGAGCGATCGACCCTTATCGCTGTTTTTAATTCCTACAGGATTGGCGCCCTGCTGTCCTTAAAACCCGGTTTCCCAGCCCAAGATCGGACAGCGGTTTCAACCATCCGGTCTTTTTCTCCCAAGCCTATTGCCGTCTGGTGGGCAGTGCGCACCATAAATCACATCCTCCGAGTACGCAATCCCCACCATAAATCTGACACACAAATCATCCGTAAGGTGCGCAATGCGCACCCTACAATTGTTTAACTAAAATTGTTTAACCGTCTCACACAAAAATCAAAAATCCCAACTAAGACTCCCGTCCGCTCGCCCACTTATCCCGCCATTTCACAGTCCCTTCCGAAGCCAAAACCCAGCGCCGACAAACCAAATTTTCTCGCAGCGGCGACATTCCATCCCGCAGCAGCGCATACTTGTAAGAAATCAACTTCCCCGCACTTTCATTAAAAGGAATTTCCCCAAACCAAGTATTAGTATTGATATACTCCAGCGGGTAAGCCTTACTAATATCCCAATTCCCCAACTCAGGACAATCTCCAACCACCACAATTCTTTCCCCAGGCTGACTTTTCACACTGTTAAGCTGCGCCCGCACAATAGTTTTCCCCTTAACTCGCTCTCCCACGCGGCTAAAAATCATTACTTGTCGCGCATCCAACTCCAAATTATACAGCATCCCGTCTTTAACTTCAAACTTGCGGCGCGATAAAACCTCCGTATGCTCTCCATCCGGCAACTCCGTATCAACCGCTTCAACAGTCACAGAATCGCCCCGATTCATCGCCACAAACACCACAGAATCGCGATAGCGGCGCACGTAACAATAAACATCAGCAGTTAGATATTTTTGCCACTGACTCCCCATCGAAATAGCAGGATTCAGCCGCCGCAACCCAGACAGCAAGCGCACATCTCGGTAAATCGGCGAATCAGTATCCCACTTTTCCATCATCGGGCGGTTGTAAGGGTCATTTCCTCCTTCAGTATCATCGTGCAGGTACTGTTCGGTACCGTAATAAAGGCAAGGAATGCCGCGAGTAGTCATCATCAAACATATCGCCAACCGCAGCATTTGTCGATCGGCATTCAACGACTGAAACCTGGGCATATCGTGATTGTCAATAAAAGTAATCAACTCCGTCGCCCCGTAGTAGCGGCTATCCAAATCCAGAACATCTTGGACTAACTTAAATCCCGCCTCCGCACAAAATCCCAAAGCTTCTCGAACAGCCACGCACAGACCAAAATCTAAAATAGTCATCCCCGACTCATTAGCAAACTCGACAGAAAGGTCATTTCTCGGGTCGCTGTAAATCCATTCACCAAAAATGAAAACATCAGGTCTGTGCGTTAAAATGTCAGCATTAAATTCCTGCCAAAACCAGATCGGCATATGCTTAACAGTATCAACCCGCAAAGCATCAACGCCTCTGTCCAGCCACTGTTTAATTGCTGATTTAATGTAACGGCGGTATTCAGTATTATTTTCGTTGAAAGTCGCCAAACCAGACAGTTCGCAGTTTTGGACTTGCCATTCATCTTCCCAGTTTGTAACTTCCCCGTAGTGGTGATACCAGTTATTTTTATCGTCGTTAAAGTCAGCTATTTTCACGCCATCATCGTAGAGTTCCCCTTTTTTGCCGCTAAAATCCGGGTTGCTGTGATTGCAGACAATATCTAGCACGAGTTTCATTTTGCGCTGGTGCAACTCGTCTACCAATTTGTCAAATACAGTATCTTTCGTTTCTTGTGTTTGGTTGATCGAAGGATTGTCACCTTTAGCAATAAACCGGGGATTTAGTCGCTTAAAATCTTTTGTCCAGTAGCCGTGAATCGCAGCTTGTTCGACAAATAATGCCTCTACTTGCTCAAAAAGCGGAGTCAACCATAATGCGGTAACACCCATATCTTTTAAGTAATCGAGTTTGTCGATAACTCCCTGCAAGTCGCCGCCCCAATATTTGCCCCAATTTTTGCCTTCAGGATCGTAAAGTTCAGGGTTTGGGCCTTCGTTGTTTGTGGAGTCGCCGTCGTAAAAGCGATCGACTACAATGAAATAAATTGTTTCTTGTCGGAATTCAATGTCTCTGGTGTAGAGGAATTCTAAATCGAGTTCGCTTTCTGGCCTAACTTCTTCTACCAGAGACTCAATTTTTTCTTCAGGTTTGGTAGTTTCGTATTGAGAGAAAGTTTGATTGGGAGTGACTGGTGTCATGAGATTTATTTATTTTTACTGTAAGATTGGTCAGTTATGGGGAGTGAGAGTCGGAGATAGCTTTTCCCTCTGACTGACTTTTACAGCATAATACGTAATTTACTCCTTTAATAAAATCTTCCTTTAGACAGATGGCGAACTCCTCTATAGGTTCGTAGTGAGGACTTCAGTCCTCATCCAATGAGAGAGGACTGAAGTCCTCACTACAAACCAATTTGATTGTGGTTTGTAGTGAGGACTTCAGTCCTTCCTTTCTATTCCTCCCGCAAATTTTGGACATCTTCCACACTCAAACCAGTAGTTTGACTAATAGTTTGATTGTCAAGAACATTGAGAAGTTGCCTAGCAATTTCCAGAGCCTTTTCTCTCATTCCTAGCGCGAGTCCTTCTTCTCTGCCTTCTTCTCGCCCTTCTTCTCGCCCTTGTTCTCGTCCTTGTGCGAGTCCTTCTTCAATTCCCTTTCGCAAGATTCCCTGCTGATCCATAATATACCTCTCGCGATCTTCTAAATCTTTCAACTCTTCAGGATTCAAGTTAGTTTCATTAGCAATCGCAAAAGCTTGTTGTATTTCCGAGACATTTTCCATTGTTGACGGTACCACTTCCAAACTGGGGGCATTTTTCATAAAATAAACCCACTTATCAGTCAAAGTTTCCAACTGATCCAATTGTTTGTTGAATTTGGGCAATTCAATAAATATCATTTCCATCCCTGGATCTGGATACTCAAATAAACGTTCTTTCTCCTTGAACAAAAAGTGAGAAATTACTTCTCGGTCATTGTCAAACATTTCAAAATCTGTAATTGTCAAAGCAATTACAGGTTTTAACTTAAAATAACCTTCACCGCGAATCAGTTGTGTCGAGTAAGTTTTCGCAGTATTGTAAACCACCCGTTTCGCAAAAGATTCTACATTTAAAACTTGCATCTCGATAATTACAGTTGCGCCTCCTGCAAGTCTGGCTTTGACATCCAGGTAAGAGTCTTTGAGATACGGGACTCTCGATGCTAAATACGGATCGATAATTTCTAAGTCGGTGATGGTGGGATTGCCATCATAAATCATGGCATTGAGAAAGCTGATTAAGATTGGTTTGCTTTCGTTCCCGCCGAAGATTTTTTTGAAGGCAAAATCGGTTTTGGGGTTAATGAATCTCATTGTTGGTTTCCACTCTCTTTTAGGGATTTGACGACTCAATCTATCGAGCAATGACAATCAAAACATTTTAAAATTTGCTGGCGGCTGTGGGTATAGCTATATTTTACTATATGGCGATCGCTGAACATCAAGATGTCTTGAATAATTAAAATTATAACTTATACCCTAACAATGCAGCACCACATAAAATTGGTTTGTAGTGAGGACTTTAGTCCTCATAGTCTGAGGACTAAAGTCCTCACTACAAGCACTGTTAACATGACTACTTCTATTCGGTCAAATCGACTTGTCGAATCTCTTCTAGCGTCAGATCCAAACATTGCGCGATTTGCTCGTCGCTCAATCCTATTGCTTGCAAGCGATCGATCGCCTCAATTTTCGCCTGCTGCTTTCCCCGCAAAAACTCAGGCGACTCTTCCTGTGACGTGCAGATATTTAAAGAGCCAATTACATGACCGCGAGCGACATGATTCCCACTAATGACGCCGCCAGTAACATTGCTAATCATCGACTTGCGAATCAGTGCCGATCGCAAATTTAACTTATTAACCTCTTCTCCAAAAGAATCAGAGAACAACGGCCATAGCTCGTAGCCCACATCTTTAGCATAACCCTCAGTACAATTCAGCGTTTGAGCAATATCGCCGTACTTTTGCCGCTTCAAAACGCCCTCAATCACACCAACTTGCATATCATCTAAATGCTTGCCAGTTTTCGCAAAGACCACTTCATCAGCAAAAGCCAGTGCTTCCTTAACGTTCATCAGATTTCCCCACCAGAGCGCAACGATCGAACTAAAACCGTCTAGATCCGACTATTTTCGCCTTGAATACAAAAACGATTAAAGCTTTATCAAAACTTTTTATATTATACGACTTTATCCGACCTTTTTCGACTATACAAATTAATTGGCAAGCTGTAGCATTGTGAATGTAAAACGATCGCTCAAAGAAACTAACTTATGACGACTACCCAACTCGCTCTCGACAAAAAAGCAAATCCTTTGATGATGCACCTGAGCATCTTGCCCAAGTACAGCATCTCGCAAGAGCAAGCTAGCTACGATCCCAGCACCCAGACCTCCAACATCACCTCCATGAGTGGCTCCTGGTCTACTCGTGCTGGCTCCAGTATTTTTCAGTTTGAACCTAGTGATGACGACCAGCAAGAGGACGACTAGAATTTTGAATTACTAAGAAATAATTCGATCGCCCTTTATGTTCTTGAAAGACCTGTATGAATTTTTGCATGACAGGTCTTTCACTATCAACATTATTTCAATTAGTTTGATTGCGATACCAGTTTCACAAAAATGTAAAACCATAACTCAAAAAAACTAATGTATGACGACTACCCAACTCGCTCTTGACAAAAAAGCGCATCCTTTGATGATGCACCTGAGCATCTCGCCCAAGTACGGCATCTCCCAAGAGCAGTCTAGCTACGATCCCACCACCCAGACTTCCAACATCTCCTCCATGAGTGGCTCCTGGTGTGCTCGCAGTAGCTCCACTGGAGATATTATTTTCAGACCTCCTACTGATGACGACCAGCAAGAGGACGACTAGAATTTTGAATTACTAACAAATAATTCGATCGCTCTTTCTTTTCTTGAAAGACCTGTCTGAATTTTTGCATGACAGGTCTTTCATTGTCAACATTACTTCAATTAATTTAGTTATGACTGACCTTTTAATCGTGACTTCCGAGACAGACATTCATGCAGATATCGTTATCAACGAATTGCAAAAATCAAATATTCGAGCAATTAGATTGAATTCCGAAAATTTTATTCAAAAAAGCAAATATGCTTACTCGTGGCAAGCTTCTGGCAATCCCAGTCAAAGTTTTTTGTTTTTTGAAGACTCCTTGAAAGAAGCTCAAGATATTGGCGTGATTTGGTGGCGAAAACCACAAAATTATCAAGTATTTCCGGAAGTTGATGATGCTTGGGCAATCAAGTATTGTCAAGAAGAAACAGAATCTTTAATGTACTCTCTGTCTGGCTTATATCCCAAAGCGAGGTGGGTTAATAACTACTACAAGATTAGATTGCCATCCCATCGCATCAACCAAATCCCCATTGCTCAAAAACTGGGAATTACTATCCCTCCCACACTCGTCACAAATTCCTACGACGCTGCTTGCAACTTTGTGACACAACAGGGAAAGTGCATTGTCAAACCGATGCGATACTCGGGATTCCTACATGATGACAAGCAGTACGCTTGCTATACTCGTCCCATTGATGTTGAAACACTTGAAGCATTTCGAGAGAGCATTCGACTGGCACCTGTTTTCATTCAAAAACGCATTCAAAAGAAAGCAGAATATCGCGTTACATTAATCGGTAAGCATCATTTTGTTTGCCGCATTGATGCCGAACATACCAACGATGCAGACGTGACCTTAGATTGGCGCGTTACCGAACCAGACAAACTCGTTCATGTTCCAGATAGACTGCCGATAGATTACCTCAACAAACTCCATCAAATGCTTGACGAGTTAGGCTTAAATTTTGGTGCATTCGACATCATTCGCGACGCTGACGATACGCTTTATTTTATCGAACTCAATCCCAACGGACAGTGGTATTGGATCGAAATTCTCACTAAAATGCCTATGGTTCGCGCAATGGTTGAACTCATCGAAGATTTAGCGCTTCAATATCAACAGGATTGCTGAATTTTATCAAGAATTTATCGTCGCCCGCCTAGGAAAGAAACCGGGTTTTTTGCTGAGATTAAAAGTTGTGATGGGATAGTTGACTAAAAAACCCGGTTTCTGGTGCCCCGCCTGGGAAAGAAACCGGGTTTTTTGCTGAGATTAAAAGTTGTGATGGGATAGTTGACTAAAAAACCCGGTTTCTGGTGCCCCGCCTGGGAAAGAAACTAAACCCTAACGAACAGCAGCCACCTCCTCAACTCCCGCCTCAGAATGCTCCACCCGAAACACATTTGCACTTAAATTAGCAACAATTTGTTTCCCCTGCTGCGTCAGTTCCAAATAGCCGATCGCATCCTTGACATACCGATAAACCACATTCCAATAAAACTTAGGATACCCCTCCCGCAAATCCGCCGGATTGCGATACCCCAAAATCTGATTTTGACCAGTCTCTTCAAACTCATAAAACAGCCCAGTCACCTTTTGCAAATATCGCGGATCGCTCAACTGACCGATTAAATCCGCCGCCCGCACCAAACCCGGATAATTCACAGTATCTTGATAGTCTTCATCCCGAGGAACCGGGAAACGAGTTAACTCAATATTCTGCTTAACCAAGTCCGCATCAATCAGTCTGTGACCCCCAAAGCGCTCCTCAACAAACATCTTTCCCCGATCGACATGATAAGGGGTCAAACTCGCATCAGTCGCCCCCCTAGGTAGCGTTAATTTCATGTCACCTATTCCCGTCGCATACACTCCTAAATCTGTTCTATCTTGGCGGCAAACGCCCTTGACATACCCGATATCGTGACACAGCAAAGCAATGTGAAAATGCAGCCAATGTTCGCAGGAAACACCGCCCTCGCGGATGTGCTTCCCGCGCAGAATTTCTTGTCCCACCAATGTCACTAAAATAGTGTGTTCCACATTGTGGTAAAGAGCATCGCTATTAGCAATATTTTCCAAAGCCATATCGGCTACCCAAGCAATAATTTCGCCATAGTCAGATTTGAAGCCACCGTAGGTGTGGCGGTAGCCTTCAATTAGCCGATTTACAAAATCGTTAATTAGCAGTTCAGTTGCGTTAAACATATTCACTTCCATGAGCAAAAGTAGCTTATTAAATTATTTTTATAGTTATTGTTTTTGCTGTTACCGTTTGATCTTATTTTTGACTTGACCGCCCGGATGGATGCCCGCTCCTATCTAGAGGCATCCACTGATATTATCAACGATCGCGGCCTAAATGGGCGATCGCACAACTAGCAGGTTGACGCACCCCATAAATAATTGATCTCAATGGGCGATCGCGGTATGAGACCCCTCAATCAGCAGTACGGCGTTACATCTTCCCCGCATACATCAGTCGATTTTAGATTTTAGATTTTAGATTTTAGATTTACTTGCTGCATTGAATCACCCGAACCCGAACTAGAGTCTAAAATTTTGGGCGGCTCACGACTCCTGTCGGAAAGCAAGTATCCGTTTTTGGCTGACCCCGCCCAAAAACGAGAGCGAGCGAAAACGCAACCCCACTAATTCTTCATATACAGGATTTAGCTTGCACATCGGCGGTATGTGGAAAAAATGGTGCCCGAATAACTGGATATCTCTCTCAAAAGAACACCGTGCTGGTATAAGCTGGCACAACCACCTAGCTATCTGTCGATCGCCCACTGCAATGGCCCAAGAGCCACTGTTGCACTGGTTGAACGAGGCGATCGCGAAAACTTAAGTATTGACACCGATTTTTAGAAAAAATACTTGTAGTCGAGTTCATAATTGACCTCAGTAATCCTGAGTAACAAAAAGTTATAAATTACCCTGATTACATCATCAACCAAACCCACCGTTACCCCAGTGACGTGAATAATTATTTCCTGTGACACTTGCGGCCCCAAAATGTGATATATAAAGTTCATAGTTGTGATGGCAAGTCCGCAAAAGTGTGAGACAGATCACCGCCTTTACCCGCTAACTGCTGTATCCTTAGAGGTATATAAAAAGATTATATAAGTGGTAAATGCCGGCCTCTACTTTACCGTACTTCCCTGGGATATATTACCCGCTCAATTAACTAATACAAGGTTTCAGGCAATGATTAAACAAAAATATAAATATGCCGACCTTTCTCAACGCCCCCACACAGATACCGTGCTGGAAAAACTCCCTGTAGAAGTTAAGGAGTGGGCCGAAAGCTTGCCTTGGAACCAGCGGCGCTACGTCTTGTCCCTCTCCTACATATTGTGCGCCTCTACTCCCGAGTTGCAAGCAGAATTTTTAGATGACTACACCGCCGACGGCCTAGTCTCAAAAATGTTTGAAGATGTAGACACTCTACACCGAGTCAAAGAGTATTTAATCAGATTCCGAGTCAAAAAAGAATTAAACGAATCTGATTTAAGAAGCTACATCAAACAATTTTATATCCACTCAGCTCAACAAGCCCGACGGGAAACTGACCAATATTTAGAATCGGCGCTCCGCTTCGTCTTGAGTACAGAAGAACGCAATAATGTTTTTAACTACATTTTGGGTTTTGAATTTATTAAAATTGTGTTTCAAATGAGCTGGTTGCAACACGAAAGATTAGCCAGACTGCAACAAAATCAGTCGCAGTTTATTGAAAGCTATATCAAGCCGATTCAACACGCACACAAAATTAATGCCATAATTGTACCCAAAGATGAGAGAATCTTTTTTGCCAGACGCGCTTATTACGTTCAACAGCCTAACGTTTCTTACAGAAAACTCATCGAGTTAGTCATGGCTACTTTTACTACAGAAATGGTGACTCACTGCGGATTTTCCATCAGCCGCCACTCTCAAGCTATGCGCTTTGACTGCGATTACATTTACGATCCCGAACCAGAAGAAGCAAGATTTCCTACTGACTTGCAATTTATTAATTGACTCTAGGCCGTCAGGTGTGCGCGGAGCGGTACACCCTAGGTTGCTTTTTTTCTCTTTATATCAATTCCGATTGTATCGGAATGATGTAACCGCAGAGAACGCAGAGGACGCAGAGGGAGAGAAGAGAGAGATGAATAATTCCGATGCTGACGGAATTGATATTACTTTTAGTTGCGCGTTGCGGCCTGGAGAGTTTTTGAAGCATCGGGCTTCTAACCGGCAGGTTAAAACCGGGTTTTTAAGCCGGATTTGATATAAAATAGGAGGGCTGTATCAATTAACTTTCCGCTTGCATTTCTTCAATTTCAAACTAGCTAACTATCACTCCCGCTAGCGGAATAGCCAGAAATATTCCTAAAAGTCCTGCTGCTCTCGCGCCTACTAACAGTGCAAAAAATACGACTACCGGATTGAGGTTAAGCGAATTTTGCATGAGTCTCGGATGAATAAAGTTGTCTTGAATTTGCTGCAAAACAATGCAAGCTGCTAATACTTTTAAAGCTAGCCACACATTTTGAGACAATACAATAAAACAAACTAAGCTAATTCCCAGGGTCGCTCCTATCCCCGGAACTAAATCAAACAATCCGATTATAAATGCTAAAATTAAAGGAAATCTCACACCTAGCAGCACGAAAACGACAAAACTTGCTGTGGTCAAAAATAACATTAACAGAAATTGTGCCTGGAAAAATCCTAAAAAGTTTCGCTCTATTGTTAAACTTAAACGCCTGTGCAGGTGTCGGGGTATAAATTTGAGAACTAACAGCCACAGCCTCTCTCCATCAAGTAACATGAAAGAAGCCACCACCATAATTAATATTAAATTCAATAGATTGGTTAGAAATACTTGTAAAAAAGCAATACTCGAAACAACTCCAGCTAAAGCTTGATTTCGCAGTTGTTCCTCAATAACTCGCAGGTTGACTTGCAGGTTTCTTGCTCGCAGGAATGCTTCGAGGCGCTCTGACAGAGGCGCTAGAGCATTCACAAATTCAGTCATGCTGTCAATTAATTGCTGTCCTTGAGATAAAAGAGTGACGCCTACGGTGACGGTGAGTCCGCCAAAAACTAAAATGGTGAGCAAGACAACTAAGGCGACAGCTAAACTTCTGGGTAACACTCGCTGGAGAGTTCGCACTGGATAGTTGAGCAAAAAAGCTACGAGTGCAGCAATTGTGAAAACTGCGACGGCGGTTTCAAAGTAAGCTAAAAGTTGCACTCCAGCCCAACCTGAAGCAAATAAAAGCAAAAACCTGACTAAGGCTAAATTGCTTAGCATATTCCAAAAATTGGGAGGGTTTCTTTCTTGCTCTTTCACAGGAGTTTCCAGGGATTAATAATTGCTCAAAAATATGGCTTTTTCTTATTTGAGCATCGCACCTAAGATATATCTGCGGCTATCCCCCTCAAGGCAGAAAATAGATGGGAGAAGGAAGAGGGAAGTTCGGCAACGGATTGCGTAACGGATGTAACGGATAGAAGGAAGTTCGGCAACGGATTGTATAGTGGATAGAAGGAAGAAGGATCTCTTCGGCGAAGCCTTTCGGGTAAAAATAAGGATGAAGCCACAGGGGGAGAAAGATGAAAACAGTTCTTTCTCACTGCTGTCTGGGGCAAGGGTGGGTTCTTTTCACCATAAGTACGATCGCGCCGCGAATCCCGAATCAAACACGCAAACGCGATCGCACAAACAGCCTTTGGGACTCAAAAACCGCCTCGGAAACTCTTTGCGGTGCGGTGCATAAGCCGCCGCTTCAGCCGCAACTAACACGCAAACGCTCAAACAAGCTGGCGCCCAAAAATCCGGTTTCAGTGCCCTGGATCGAAAAATTTCAACTCTGCCTTGTGGCAGATAGTACGAACAGCTCAATTTTTGGGATACTAGAAACTAGCACTCAACTTAGCTGAGGAACAAACGTGCTGCTATCAAAAGGCTTTGAAGTAGAAATGTATACCGGCACGCCCGAAGGTGAGGTTGTCGGTCTCTCCGATCGCATAGTCGCCGATCTAGAGGGATTTGTGCGGGAGCCTGATAGCCGCAATGTGGAGTACACGACCGCCCCGCTGTGCAGCTACGATCGCCTGCTGTGCGCCTTAGTCAAGCCGCGAGTCCGGCTGCGCGAGTATCTCAAACAATTGGGCGACTATACCTTGCTGCCGGGAAGTACCCTGTCTCTCGGGGGGAGCGATCGATTTTACCGATCGGATCCCAACAACCCCTACCACACCTACATCGAGCAAACCTACGGCACCAAAGTCGTCACCGCCAGCATTCACATCAACATCGGCATTTCCCAACCAGAAATGCTGATGCGCGCCATCCGCCTCGCCCGCGTCGAAGCACCGCTTTACCTGGCATTGAGCGCCTCTTCCCCGTTCCTTGACGGCAAAGCCACCGGCTATCATTCGACTCGCTGGGGCTTGTTTCCCAAAACTCCCGCCGTCGTGCCCCTGTTTGAAAGTCACAGACATTACATCCAGTGGACTGAAGAACAGCTAGAACTCGGCACCATGCAAAATGTGCGCCATTTGTGGTCTGCCGTGCGCCCCAACGGCGATCGTCGCCCCTACTGTCTCAACCGCCTAGAACTGAGAATTTGCGATCTCGAAGTCAATCCTCTGGCTTTGTTGGCCATCACTGCCTTGCTAGAAGCTCGCATTTGGCAGATGATGGAAGACCCCAGCTTAGACCCTTTAGAACTCAGTACCCTGCCCGCAGCCACCCGCAACCAAGACTTAGTTGCCCTCACCGACGCCAACGAAATTTCTGCATCCCGGCACAGTTTGGATGCCGAACTAACGCACTGGCAAGATGGCCGAAAGATTTTGGCGCGAGATTGGATTGAGGAAATTTACCAGGAAGTCTGGCCTTTTGCTAAAAAACGCGGCTTTAGTTGCTTTCTCTCGCCGCTCAAAAAGATTCTGCGGGAAGGCAACACCGCCCAGCAGTGGTTGAAACTTCACGATCGCGGTTTGGACACCCGCAGTATTATTCTCCAAGGGATTGATGGCATGGTTCACCAAGAATTTGAGCTCGAAGATAACTTGTGCGCCCAGTTAGTTGCCTAAACTACTCGCCATTCTCCTCGCGGGGGCTTTCCGCAGCCCCCTGGCGCGTGCGTACTCAGCCAATGCTCCCCATAGCCCCAACTTCTCGCGGAAAAGTGGAAAAGCGGCCCCAAAAACAAATCAGAATATTTAATCAATGGAACTAGACAAGCGTTATAAATAAAAGCTATAAGTTGTATCTACCTTTCGGTAGATTTGTACATGGCCCAATGGCTGTATTTTAAGTTTTTATCTTAGCTTCATGCCCCAACTTGTCTTAATTCACCCGCAAATTCCCCCGAATACTGGCAATATCGCCCGCACTTGCGCTGCCACAGGCACGGAACTCCATTTAGTCGGCCCGCTGGGGTTTGAAATTAGCGATCGCTACCTGAAACGGGCAGGCTTAGATTATTGGCCCTATGTCAATCTCCACTGTCACGAAGACTTAGCGGCTTTTGAGATATGTCAGCAGGAGCGAGGAGGGCGAAGGATCGGATTCAGCACTGGCGGGCGATGCAGTTATACCCAATTCCAATTTCAGCCCAGCGACTGGTTGATGTTTGGCTCGGAAACTGTCGGCATTCCTAAATTGGTCTTGGATGCCTGCGATGCCACTGTTTTTATTCCCATGAGCCAGCCTGGAGTCAGGAGTTTGAATCTCTCTGTCAGCGCCGCTGTAGGTTTATTTGAGGCTAAACGACAGTTGGGCGAACTCGGATAAATGGCGATCGACAGATACATACACATATAGATATTTAATAGCTGTCGGGTACAGCCAAATCTCGCTTTAAATATAAGAAATTTGTATCAAAGCGGTGAAAATCTAGATAGCGGAGATTAATATATTTTATTCATCCAAAAACAGATTGTTATCAGTAATACCAAAAATACCAAATTAGTCGCTGCGATGATGCAGCCACAAAAACAGAGGATTTCAGCGATTTAAGGCGTCAGGGATCGCCTGATTGTGCCTGAAGGCTATTGATATCTAGTAAATATACGGTTGTAGGTTGTCCGGAAATTAGCATAGAGTCGGACAATAGGTGAGAGTCTTAGCCCGTGGGGGAACGGATATTTTATGTATTCGTTCCACCTATTGCGGTGTAAGGCTTGTGGGGTGTAATTGCAGCGGGTTTGACCGAGAATTAAAAAAAATATTACGGTTCGAGCTTGTCTAAATTAAAAAAGCAAGGTAATCTTGCCTAAGCACGATCGCTGTCAACAATCAGAATATTTTTGGTTGTTGATTTAAATTCAGTGTCATGCAATCCCTTGAGTGTTTCCAAGGACAGTTAGCGCTTCTCAGTAGGAGGTCGTTTTTTTGAAACGAACATATCCCCAAAAAAATCAGCCTGTTCAGGCTAGTGAAATCGACAGAGACGGTTCTGCGGAACCGTCCAAGCAGACAACGCTCAGCACAGGCTCCTTTCGCTCTCTCGCCACGCTCGGGCTGGCAATATCCGTAGGTGCTTCTGGCATCCTGCTGCCGAGAAACGGAGACAGCGCTCGCGCGTCTGAACTCACACCGACAGCAGAATCGACCGCTGAAGTACAGCCAGTATCGACCACCGGAGCGGCTACCACCGCACAAGTTGATGGTTCCCCAGCCGAACAGGCAGGGGTTAAGGTTCAGCAGGGACAAACCCTTTGGGAGCAGTCTCGGGACTATGAAATTGAACCGAAGGCACTAGCAACTGCCAACGGCATCCAACCCGATACCGCACTCGGAGCCGGCCAAGAACTCAGAATTCCGCAGGCTCTAGAAGCTGCGCCACAAGAGAACCCTGGCAATACTGCCGCAGTCAATCCCGAACAAAAATTAAATCTAACTGGCTCCGAGTCGTTGGATAGTGCAGCCCTGTACGGGCAGCCAACGGCAACGCCAGAGATGGCGGCGACGGTACCGGCACAAAGCTCGATCGACAGCCCGAACGCAGACGGGGCGATCGACAGTTTGAAAAAACAGGAAAACCGCACTACAGCATCAGGTCGGCCCCTGTTGGACTCTGAGGTGGGAGCAAATTCATCTACACCTGCTGTACCGACGCTGGCATCCCCGGAATATGCCACCTCGCCAGCAATTCCTGACCTCAGGGCCACACCTGTAATTCCCAATGCCTCGGTGGGTCAAGCAGCATCGCCCGATCGATCGTTGGAGTCCATTGAACAGTCTCTCGCAACACCTAGTTTGCCCTCCGCTGTGGTAGTGTCCCCAGCAGGCAGTAGCGCAGGGCCAGCCCAGGGGCTCTACAACGTGCGCCCGGGAGATACGTTAGATGCGATCGCCTCTAATTACCGGGTATCGCCCAAAGAGCTGATCGCCGTCAACAAGCTGGGCAATCCCAACTTGCTGAATGTCAATCAACGGCTGAAAATTCCCAACGTTCGGTCAAATAATCCAGCGGTGCAGGCGGCAGCATCAGATTCTGCCTCTAACTCTACATCTGTCTGGTCGGCGACTTCGGTTCCCGCATCTTTGAACCCCAGTTCGTCTACCTCGGAAATAACCAGTGCTGGCGTTGCAGCACCCGCCCCAAAAGTGGCCGTTGTCTCTCCCTTGGCGAACTTGGAAGGTCTGAACAATATTTCAGCGCCGATGGTTCCTAAAATTAACAGCATTCCGCTAACTCAAGTTTCTCAAACCATTAGCGACACCAGAAAGCTGGAACTTCAAGGCGAACCAACATTTACAGGTGCCGTTGATACCAGCGCCCTGCCCCAGCCAGCAAGTGCAACAGCTACCAACCTCGCTGCTGCATACCCGCAGCCGATCGGCTTGCAAAATGTTAGCGCCCAGGGTTTAAATGCTGCTCCCACGAACGCTGTACTTGAGTCGAATGCGGAGGATCTACCCACCGCTACCGCTCTCAACCCTTATTCAGAACGCTTGAGAGCAGAAGTTGTCAGACTGCGAGAGGAATATCGCGCCGAGCGCAATTCGATCGGGGCAAATGCCGTTTCCCTCGCTCCAACTGAGGGCCCAGAAGCGCAACTCGCCTCCAACCCGTCTGAAGAACTCCCAAGCGTCAATCCCGACCTCTACACCCCCGAATACGCTGGGGCGGTGCAGAATGAAATCAGCAGACCGCCGTCGAGAGGGTGGTCCCAGGAAGTTCAGAAACAGCAGCAAGAGCGTTTCGATCCCGCTCGTGCAGCCGAACTGCAACCGATCAACCTAACGCCTACCTCTACTCAGGAACGGCCAGTGGTGGCAACTGCTCCTTTGGGTTCCGAGGGTTATGACCCCCTGAGCAACCCGTCTTTGGGACGCATGGTTTCTCCAGAACTGCCTCCACTTTCGGGCGCTGATACTTATCTGCCTAACGGCGGCGGCAAACAGCAGTCGGCTAACGGATTGATTTGGCCGGCTAAGGGCGTTCTCACTTCTGGCTACGGCTGGCGCTGGGGACGGATGCACAAGGGAATTGATATTGCAGGGCCGATCGGCACGCCAATTGTGGCCGCCGACAGCGGGGTGGTTACCTATGCAGATTGGAATGACGGAGGGTACGGCTATCTGGTGGAAATTACCCATCCAGACGGATCAGAAACGATCTACGCCCACAACAACCGAATTTTGGTTAAAAAGGGTCAGCAGGTCGATCGCGGCGAACAGATTTCAGAAATGGGCAGCACCGGCTTCAGTACCGGGCCGCACTTGCACTTTGAAATCCATCCCGCTGGACAGGGTGCTGTCAATCCAATGGCTTTTCTGCCTAACGATACCTCCAGCGCTTCTCGATAACGACTGGTCTGAAGTTATGGGTTTTGAATCATTACCAAAACTCATAACTTAGATCGGAAGGTATTAGAAATTCGGTTGTTGGGAATACAGACATACTTCCACCTACCGTGCTACGATGGTAAATCGTGAAGTAAGTTTGGCTCAGTGGCGCAGTGGTTAGCGCAGGGGACTCATAAGCCCAAGGTCGCAGGTTCAAATCCCGCCTGAGCCATGATTTAATAGAAAAAATCACGCTATCTATTTTGAGAGCGTGATTTTTTAGACTTGCCGAGAACATACTTGTAGTCGTTATGAGTATGATATATTTGTAACAGTTCGTAAAAAAGGAAACAAAATCTATGACAAGTGAATGCCTCCGGGTTGGTCAAGCTGCACCCGATTTCGCAGCAACAGCCGTAGTGGATCAGGAATTCAAGACAGTTAAACTGTCAGACTATAAAGGCAAAAAGTATGTAGTCCTGTTCTTCTACCCCTTGGACTTCACCTTTGTGTGCCCCACAGAGATTACAGCATTTAGCGATCGCCATGAGGACTTCAAAAAAATCGATACCGAAATCCTCGGCGTCTCCGTTGACAGCGAATTCTCTCACCTTGCTTGGATACAATCAGACCGCAAATCCGGCGGTGTCGGCGACCTCAACTATCCTTTAGTTGCTGACCTCAAAAAAACCATCAGTTCCGACTACAACGTCCTCGACCCAGAAGCAGGTATTGCCCTCAGAGGTCTGTTCATCATCGACAAAGAAGGCATCATCCAACACTCTACTATCAACAACCTTGCCTTCGGCCGCAACGTAGACGAAACTCTCCGCACTCTGCAAGCTATCCAACACGTTCAGTCTCACCCCGATGAAGTTTGTCCCGCTGGCTGGCAGCCCGGTGACAAAACCATGACACCCGATCCAGTTAAGTCGAAAGTATTCTTTGCTGCTGTCTAACTCGATCGTTTTGAGTTGTAGGGCGGCGCCTGTGAGTGCCCGCCCTCGAAACTTTCGGTGCAATGCCCAATCCCTCCGCTTCGCTTCGCCCATTGCCCAATGCTCAATTCCCCATTCCCAAATTAGCAAATATGCTGACTTCTACTGATTTTAGCGGCTTGTTAAATCAGCGGTTTTTCCAAAATTTATTGCCTGTTCCCGCGACTAATGTTCTGAAGCTGGGACAGAGGACACCAGATTTTGAATTGCCGGATATTAATAATGGCAAATTAGTGCGGCTGTCGAATTATCGGGGCGATAAGCCGGTAGTTCTGGCTTTTACGCGGATTTTTACTGAAAAGCAATATTGCCCTTTCTGTTTTCCTCACATTAAAGCTTTGAATGAAAAGTGGGAACAGTTTGCCGATCGCAATATAGAATTATTGATGGTAACCAGCACCGACGACAGGCAAAGCCAAATAGTTGTGAGAGATTTAGGCTTGAAAATGCCTCTGCTGTCCGATCCAACCGTAAGAGTGTTTCGGGCCTATAAAACCGGTCAGGCTTTGGGTGCTCCTTTGCCGGCTCAGTTTGTTTTGGATGCAGAGGGCAAACTCCTATTTAAACATTTGTTTTCGTTCATAGACCACAATGCTAGTGTGGAAACTTTGCTGAAATCTATCAATAAGTAAGAACACGGCAATTCTGGCTCCAATGCTGTCTCCTAATTTGGAGTTTTTAACCGCAGATACACGCAGATGTACGCGGTTATTTTTGGGTTTTGCGATCGATACTTATTGTGCCAATTTTCAGGGCGGAATACTCGGATGTTCGATCGGCAGAAATCTAGGCTATAGCTGGAATGTAGCTAGTAGCAGTTTAAGCCGATGTCGTCTCCTAAAGGTCGATCGAGCAAAATAGAATTCAGCATCTTAGCCTCGCATCCTGAGTTGCTGACAGGTTTGGATGCGTGGCTGCGCCTGGGTTTGATTTCGCCCGCTGAGGTTGAGCAATTGTGCAGCCAGCATTTAGTCTGCCCGCTGCCCGATCGCGCTGTAGCCGTTTCTGAAATTGACGATCGCCCCCTCGCTCCTATTCCCGAACCCAAAGTACCTGCTCTAGCAACACAAAAAGCATTACCCAGCACCACAAAAAACGTTCCCAAGCGCGCAGAAACCCCTCAAACCCCAACTTTTGCCTCTCAGATTTTGCAGTCGCTCATCGCCGAAATAAGCGTCGTGTGGCTGCTATTTTTAGGAGTGTTCATGGTAGTTGTCTCCTCAGGAGTCTTAGCTGCCAGTCAGTGGGAAAAATTTCCGGCTGCCGGACAATATGGAGTTTTGTTAGCTTATACTTTAACATTTTGGGCGATCGGCAGTTGGGCAAAAAAACAGGCTAATTTGCAATTGACTGCTCAAACTTTGCAAGAAGTTACCCTGTTGCTAGTGCCGATAAATTTTTGGGCGATGGATACTTTTGGATTGTGGCGATATCCTTGGGATTGGGCAGTTGCCATCGTCGCCGCATTTATTTTGACTTGGATAACTGGCGGGATTATCAAATATCAGTATCAAACTTTGTCGGGAAAAAATGTAACTTGCGCGATCGCCCTAAATCACTTGGGATTGAGTTATTTACACTGGGGTTGGGTATTTCCCGGCTTTTCCCTAGCAGCGGTTTATTTGGGTACCGTGGGAACTACTGCTGCTACAGTTTATCAAGTTCAGCAACAACGCCTAAAATCTATCACACGCGGGGGAAACACTGAAACTTTTCCCGCTGATTTCAGTTCCAGCCGACATTTTCTGACTTACAAAAAAGCTGCTTTAGTAGCTTATTCTTTAGGAATTTTACTGGGTCGGGCAATATTTGTCAAGGATGTAAACATCCATGAAATGGGTTTAGCCTTGGGAATTTGCGGCGTGCTTTTAGCGTGGCTGGATTGGCAGCAACCCCTCGCATCTGGAACTATTAGAAACAATATATCGAATATATCGAACGAGCAAAATCCCGGAAACTTTTTTAACTGGCAATTAGCCGGAGGGGCTTTGTTGGGTTTGGGATGGCTGGTTTGTTTTCGCGAAATTCCCCTACAGGCGATCGCAATTAGCGCCTTGGCTGTTTGGTTTTTTTATAACCGCTTAGTGCGGTTTTGGCAAAAGCTTGATTTGCTAATGCTTTTCGCCGTGGGACTTCAAAGCATTTGGCTGGTTTGGCGAGTGCTTCCTCTAGAGATTCAAGCACAATTTGTGGCATTTTTAACTCAACTTACCAACTCTCAGGAAACTCCTTGGGCTTTTTGGGGTGTTTTGCTGTTGCCTTATTTAATTTTAACCGTAAGTGGGGCGCAGTGGCTCTACCGATCGCGAAAGTTTCAACTTGCCCATTTTGGCGAAAATCTTGCTCTCGGCTTGGGCAGTGTTTTAACTGTTATTAGTGCAGTCAATCCGTTTTGGCGATCGGTCAATTTATTAATTTCTACTGTAACTTTAGGTTGGATTACTTGGAAATACCTAATTCCCGATAACTCCCGGCAAGTTGTGACACCTGCTTCTGCTGTCGATCCGCATCCAAATCCGGCATTTTGGGTTTCCCTCACTCACATTATTGGTTTGTGCGCGATCTCTTCGGGAATTGACTTGTTTTTGCCAAACCAGACAGCAAATATTTGGGCGGCAATTTTATTAATCTTCATGGTGGCTGAATGGGGATTTTTTGTCTGGATGAAGGCAGCCAACGCCCGAGAAAATTCTGCATTTTTTCGCTGGCATCCTTCGGGCTGGCAAAGTGGATGGTATTTAGGATTGGTGTTGGCAGGATTGAGCTTTATCTTGCTGTACAGTAATCTGCACTCTCCGTGGGGTTTGATGTGGCTGGCGGCGCCTTTGGCTTTAACTGCTGTTGCTAAATATAGTGAAACTTCGTACAAACAACTTGCTAGTACCTTAAGTTCGATCGCCCTAATAGTCGCACAATTTCTGATTTTTGACTTTCCTGTATATAGGTTGATGGGTTTGGGTTTGGCGGCGCTGTTGATGTTAGTCAATACTTACTATTTAATTGAACTACCAGCGGCTGCAATTGGAGTCGGGTTTGGCTTAAGTTTCACTGCCGCATCTCTTCTAAAATTAGGTTTTGTGTCTGGTTGGGCTTGGGCAATTGCTGGGGCGATCGCACTTTTGTGTCTCTGGTTGCTTCGCAGCACGATAGTTCGTTATTCTAGCACGTTGCCTGAACCTTCGACCTTAGCTCAAATTTACGATCGAGCTTTGGATGGTTGGGCTATCTTAGTCACCAGCTTGCTGTTGACAAACATCACTCTTTATTCCTTTCAACTCTACGATGCAGGAAGTACCTTTAGTTTACCAGCCTCTACTCAAGTATTGGCTGCTACTTTGGTAATCGCGGCTGCGATCGTTTTCCGAAGTTTGGGCCAACTTTCCCCTCTGGCAATTTATGCCTTGGCTTGGAGTTTGGAGTTGCTGACAGCAGTCGGTTTGAGCTTTATTGGACGCAATACGATTAATTTAGCAGTGGCGAATATTGCCTTGGGCTTATTTACGCAATTGTTGGGCGATTGGTGGCGGCGGCGCAACCCCGATTATCGCCAAATTTTACCCAGCATTCACGTTATACCTTTGATTTACGGGTTGTTGGGTTTGATGTTGCGATCGCACACTTTTACCAACAGCACCGGTTTAATCTCGTTGGGTGCGTCTTTAATTGCGATCGGCATTGGTAGGCGGCAGCAAGAATTTAAACCTTTGGTTTATTTAGGATTAATCGGCGTGTCAGCATCCGCTTACGAATCGCTACTATATCAACTTTCTCAAACACCAAGAGGAGCTTTTGGCGACGGCTTAATTGTGCTAGCAACTCTCGGCACAACTTTAACATACATCTATCGCATTCTATCTCCTTGGCTGAGCAGCTATTTACATTTAACCAATGCCGAAGTAAAAATATTTGCTCACCTGCACTGGGTTTTAAGCAGCGTACTCCTGATTTCAGCTTCTACCCACGAGATTAAATCCGGGCTAAATTTAGGATTAGTCACTGGTGCTCTATTAGTGCAATACGCTGTCTTGCAAGGGCGAAACAATCTCGATCGCCAATGGGCGCAAATTTGGATTTACTTAGGATGGCTAGAAGCCTTTGGCGTCCGGCTTTACTGGATAAATACGCCTTTAGTCAAGTACATTTCCGGGCCGCTGGCGCCGTGGAAAGTTGCCTTTGCTTCTCTATTTGCCTATTTCATTTACATCTTACCTTGGGATAACTGGGGTTGGTCAAAAAAACCTTGGCAGATAATCGCTTCCCTGATTCCAATCATCGCTATTGTGGAATCTCCCGCTAAGTTTTATCCGATTAGCTTGCTGATAGCTGCCGCCTTCTATGTTTTCCTAGCTTGGGAAAAGCGCGAAGTCCGTTTTACCTACGCGAGTGTGGCCATAATTGACTGGATCTTGCTGCGCTGGTTTGGACAAATCGGATTGACTCAACCCGAATGGTATTTTACTCCTTTAGGGCTTTCTTTCCTTTACGTTGCTCAGTGCGATCGCGCTTTGCAACTACCAGCCCAAAAAACCCTGCGCCACAATCTGCGAATGCTAGCCACAGCGATGATTTGCGGCATACCTCTTTTGACTCAGCACAACCACGGTTTAGTTGCAGGATTTTTTAGCTTAGTGGCGATAGCAGCGGGTTTGGGGCTGCGAGTGCGGGCGTTTTTGTTTGTGGGGACAGGAATTTTCTTAATCAATGTTTTCTATCAGTTGGTGGTGCTGATTTTTGACTATCCCCTGATTAAATGGGCGATCGGCTTGGCTTTTGGGATTGTGTTTATCTGGGTTGCTGCTACTTTTGAGACGCGGCGCGATCGCATTTCGGCATTTGTCCAGCATTGGGTTGTACAATTGCAATCGTGGGATTGAATTTTCTCCATCAAATCCTATCGCACGCGGAAGCCCGGTTTACCAAAACAATATTTTTTTGTGATAACATCTAAAAAAAACGCCCTTTTTTTTCGGGTCAAAAGCTTGACAGGCCCGGCTTAAAAAGGTATTATATGATAATGGGAGTGGTGGCAATTTTCAAATTAAAGCTACCACTCCCATTATCTAAAATATACCTTAAAACTCAACCAAAATCAATAGGTAAAAATTCCTTTTTTTGCGCCGCGATTTGAGATTGTGAAAGCAGCAAAAGCGATGGAACAGAAAAAGGGCAACTAAAAGGAGCGCAAAATAAATGATGACAACTCAGTTAATCAAGCGCCTGTTCACAGTAAAAGAATATCATCTGATGATTGAATCTGGCATCTTTACCAAAGATGACCGAGTTGAATTGATTCGAGGAGAAATTGTTCAAACGGCCGCCGTCGGTAGAAGGCACACATCCCATGTCAAGCGTCTGACAGAGTTATTCTATATCCGCTTATTATCAAGAGCAACCATTGGAGTCCAAGATCCGGTAGAATTGGACGATCGCTCCGAACCTGAACCGGATATTTCCTTACTGCGGCGGCGCGATGATTTTTATGAATTGGGACATCCTCAGTCGGAGGATATTTTACTAATTGTGGAAGTAGCGGATACAACCGCTGAAACTGACAGAAATATCAAAATTCCTCTTTATGCCGAAGCTGGTATTGCAGAAGTTTGGCTGGTAGATATTAACGAGCAATGTGTCGTAGTTTATCGCGAACCTGCTCCCTCGGGATACCAAAATATTCAAAGATTCCAGCGGGGTCAGACTTTATCTATTCTAGCTTTTCCAGATATAGAAATTGCTGTAGTTGATGTATTGGGATAAAAAGCTGGACTTATACTATTTTTTTTGTGGCGCGACTTGAGAGTCTAAATGAACAAGAATTAGCTAAGCTTTTGAGTTATTTTTCCTCTGACTGCATCCGATGGGCATCGAAATCCCTGTCGGAGTTGTCGTCATGTGCAGGACTTCTGCAAAAACCCTGAATTGCCTCCTTTATTGAGAATTTGTAAGATTGCGGGCGATCGGCTCTTGACATCTACCTCTCAAAATGAGAGAATAAAGACATACGCAAAACAAATGGACGCAAATCGATGATAAAAATTCAACAAAAAATATTAAAAATCCATGCACCTAATTTCAATTTGCACTCTCCGTGACGACGCTGCCATGTATCCCGATGTCCAAAAACAAATTGATAGCTGGTATGCGACTGTCAAGAAAGTAGAATGGCAGAACTTGGAGGATGTTCGCAAGATTTACCGGGATGCCGAAGCAGTGGGAAATTTCACTGTCTTTAATATCAAAGGTAACGAATATCGCCTGATTGTCGGCATAGACTACGAAACCCAAACTGTTTATTACAAATATTTCCTAACCCACGCTGAATACGATAAAGACAAATGGAAAAATGACCCTTATTTTTGATCGAGCTAATTATAGCAATTTGCTGGCAGAAGTCGCTCCACGGGCGATCGAAACCGAGGCAGAATACGATCGCCTCCTAGCAGTCGCAGAGGGGCTGACGTTCGCCAACAACCGCACTCCCGAAGAAAAAGCTTTACACAAGTTACTGGTAACGCTCATTGAAGTGTACGAGGCCGAAAATTATGCGATCGACAAATCCGAACCTCACGAGATTTTGCAACACATCATGGAAGCCAGCGGCACCCGTCAAGCTGACTTAGTTGGCATCATTGGATCGAGTGGCGTAGTGTCTGAGGTTGTCAATGGCAAGCGGGCAATTAGCAAAGCACAAGCTAAGGCACTCGGCGATTATTTTAAAGTGTCGCCTAGTTTGTTCATTTAATATGATGTAAATGCCAATTTACAACACTCATGCAGCAGGCTTCCGTAGGGTGTGTCGCTATCCACCATTTTTAAGAAAGACGGATAATTTAAATGGCGACGCACCTGGGAGGTTCAATGAATCTATCAGGAAGCCCAATATGTTTCTGATAGTAAGCTTTTTTATAAATTGGCATCAAATGTTGGATTTGTTTGCTCACTTATTGAAAAGAATCAGGTGCGTCGCTACATTTACTGGCATTTTTTAGGTAAGGTGCGCATTGCGCACCCTACAAACTGGTATTTTTTAGGTAGGGTGCGCATTGCGCACCTTACATTTACTGGCATTTTTTAGGTAAGGTGCGCATTGCGCACCCTACAAACTGGTATTTTTTAGGTAGGGTGCGCATTGCGCACTCGACAAACTGGCATTTTTTACGTAAGGTGCGCAATGCGCACCCTATAAACTGGCATTTTTTAGGTAAGGTGCGCATTGCGCACCCGACAAACTGGTATTTTTTAGGTAAGGTGCGCATTGCGCACCCGACAAACTGGTATTTTTTAATAATTAAAAACCCGGTTCCTCCAAGAAACCGGGTTTTTAATCAGACGTTATTTATCCGCGTGTCATCGCACTTAATGGCTGAATGCGAATTCGGGTAATCTCGGTTCAGATTCGCCACCTGGCAATACCTTAACCTGACCGTTTTCATCCACATCTACGATCGCACTTTGGCCTTCTTTCAGCTTCCCAGATAGCATTTCCTCAGCCAGTACATCCTCCAACAACCGCATGATGGCGCGGCGCAAAGGCCTGGCACCGTAGCTGGGATTGTAGCCTTCTGTAACTAACAAATCCTTGAACTTGTCTGTCACCGACAAAGTAATACCCTGTTCGGTTAAGCGGCCGAAGACTTGCTGCAACATGATGTCTGCAATCTGCTTCACTTCTGGCTTGTTCAACTGGCGGAAGACGATAATCTCATCCAAGCGGTTGATAAATTCGGGACGGAAGAACTGTTTCAATTCTTCGTTTACCAAGCTGCGAACGCGGTTGTACTGCCCGTCTGCGGCACTTTCGGCAAACTCGAAGCCTAAACCGCCGCCGCCTTTTTCTATCACTCGCGAACCGATGTTTGATGTCATGATCAGCAGTGTATTCTTAAAGTCTACTGTCCGACCTTTGGCATCGGTCAAACGGCCGTCTTCCAAGATTTGCAGCATCATGTTGAAGACATCCGGGTGAGCTTTTTCGATTTCGTCGAACAAGACTACTGTGTAAGGACGGCGCCGGACTGCTTCTGTTAGTTGGCCGCCTTCGTCGTAGCCGACGTAACCCGGAGGCGAACCGATGAGTTTAGAAACAGTGTGGCGTTCCATAAACTCGGACATATCTAACCGAATCATCGCTTCTTCAGAACCGAAGAAATATGTTGCTAAGGCTTTTGTCAGTTCTGTTTTGCCGACGCCTGTGGGGCCGGAAAAGATGAAGCTGGCGATCGGGCGATCGGGATTTTTCAAGCCTACCCGCGCGCGGCGGATCGCCCGAGAAACTGCGCTGACAGCTTCTTCCTGGCCGATCAAGCGCTGGTGCAAGGTATCTTCCATGTGCAGCAGCAATTCCGATTCCGATTCTGTCAGCTTGCTAACAGGTACTCCCGTCCAATTTGCCACGATGTGGGCGATGTCTTCTTCGGTGACAATAGGAGAGGCTTTGACTTGGCTTTTGTTGATCGTTGCTTCCGCGATTTCGGCTTCGATTTCTAATTCGCGATCGCGCAATTTTCCAGCTTTGTCGAAGTCTTGCTCGCGCACTGCTGCATCTTTTTCTTTGGTAACAGCCGGCAGTTGTTTCTTGAGCTCTTTAACTTCGGGCGGGGTTTGCGAGTTCATCACGCGGACGCGGGAACCTGCTTCGTCAATTAAGTCGATCGCCTTGTCTGGCAAAAATCGATCGTTAATGTACCTGTCTGACAGTGTAGCCGCTGCTTCTAAAGCTGCATCGGAAATTGTCAGTCGGTGGTGCTGTTCGTAGGCCGATCGCAAACCGTACAATATTTCTATTGTTTCAGCCACACTCGGTTCGCCAACTTTAATCGGTTGGAAACGGCGTTCTAGGGCTGCATCGCGCTCGATGTGCTTGCGGTATTCGTCCAAAGTCGTCGCGCCGACACACTGCAATTCGCCTCGGGCGAGGGCTGGTTTGAGCATATTGGAAGCATCCATGCTGCCTTGAATCGCGCCTGCACCGACTAAGGTGTGAATTTCATCAATTACCAGAATGATGTTGCCTGCTGCGCGAATTTCTGCCATGATTTTCGTCAGCCGTTCCTCAAATTCGCCGCGGAATTTTGTACCGGCAATCAGCGAACCCATATCGAGGCTGATTACTTGTTTGTCTTCTAAAATTTCCGGGACGTTTCTGTTAATAATTCGCTGAGCGAGGCCTTCGGCGAGGGCTGTTTTGCCTACTCCCGGTTCGCCTACTAACACTGGATTGTTCTTCGTGCGGCGCCCCAGCACTTGGATCACGCGCTCGATTTCATTTTCGCGGCCCACGACTGGATCGAGTTTGCCGGCGGCTGCTAGCTTGGTTAAGTTAGTGCCGAATTCTTCTAAAGTCGGGATTTTGCGATCGCCACCGCTATCTCCTCGGCCTCCGGGTACTGCCGCCACTTCTCCCACGGCACGAATTACCTGCGTGCGAACTCTCTGGCGATCGATTCCCAGGTTTTGCAGCACCTTCGCCGCCACACCTTCATCGTCTTGAATCAAGCCAAGCAGAATGTGCTCGGTGCCGATGTAATTGTGACCCAACTGCCGCGCTTCATTCAGCGCCGTCTCAAAAATGCGCTTGACGCGGGGTGTAAACGGAATTTCTGGCGGGAGAAACCCGGAACCTCTACCGATGATATTTTCGATTTCATTGCGCGCCTCTTTCAAATTGAGGCCCATATCCAGTAATACTTTTGCAGCGATGCCAGTACCTTCGCCCACGAGTCCCAGAAGGATTTGCTCGGTGCCTACAAAATTGTGACCGAGGCGCCGCGCTTCCTCTTGGGCTAGCATGATTGCTTTAATGGCTTGTTCTGTAAAGCGTTCAAACATATTTTTTCCTTCCTACTGTCTTGGCGAGGGCTGTATCGCTGCTGGTGAGGAGCGATTTGGAACACTACACAAATTATATATGTAAATTTTTGTGTATTTCCTTCTTTAACAATGTATCGCTAGTAATTGGGGGGCGGACAGTGGGGAGAGCCGAATAGCAGGGGTGTGGTTGCCGTCTCGCAGTACGCTCTACAATACGAGCTACAAGTGGCAATGCAAATTAAGGCTAAGAATGTTGTACCTCACTCTACTTGGCGGCTGCCACCCTGTCAAGCATTTTCTCAAAGAAAGCAAGCAAAAGTGCCTTAAGGATAAGCCGGGAATGCTTTTGTTGGAAATGACGCGCTTTGGGGAAAAGTATTTCACCCCAAAGCAATTTTATTTTAACTGGTTAAGGGACTGCTGCGGACGTGCGATCGCAATTGCCAAATCGGCAGCGTTTTTTAATTCCTATTAGTCGCCTACTTCCAGAATTAATTAGGATGGCTTGAGACTCAGCATTTTTTGCGGCGATTTTGCCTTTTAGATTATGACAATTTACCTCATTTTACCATAAAGAATTGGTTTAAAGCCGGAACCCCGATCGGGAGAAATTAAAATTCGACTATTCATTACTCCAATCCTCTTCCTTATAGGTAGAAGTCGCACTCATCTGTCAACTGTCAACTGAATGAAAGCCATTGTGCCAGCAACTGTTCAATAACTTTCACGAAGCCGATCGCAATTTGAATCAGCGGCCAACCCACAAAACAAATTAACACCGCCCAGCGAGTTTGAATATCCAAACCTTGGCGAACCGCCACAATTACAGCCAGCAAACTCCACACAGCTAATATCCGCTCTATTCCTTCTCCCAGCAACGGAATTAACGTTAAGAAGTTCAGCACTTGGGGAGCGTAGGCAAATCCGATCGGCACCAGCAACTCCCCATAAGTGACGTGACCCGGTTTCAGCCACTCCCCGATTTTAAAGATAGTAAAAGTCCAAAAATAATAACCCCCCACGATTGCCAAAGCATCTATCCAAAGTGCTAAAAACAACACCGATAGTTCAGTTCGATTGATTAACAAAATAACGGCATTGCCCAAAACCCGGGACACCGCTGCTAAAATTACGATCGTTAAAGCTATCCGCTTAGTTCTGCGAGTGTAGGGAGTTTTTTCGTAAAAATTTGCGTTCAAAGAAAGTGCGTTCCAAAGCGTTGCCCGCAAACCTGTAATTGAATCTTCTCCTTTCACCTTTAATCCCTGCTCCTCTAGATAGTTGACAACTTTAACAAAATAAGCTCTAATACAGCACAATCACCGAAATATTTCTACGTAATTAGGTAATTAATATCAATTTTTTATGAGGCTGCTCCCGAATCTGATCTCCCTGATACCCCCCTTAATAAGGGGGGGGACAAGATTCCTATCAAAGTCCCCTTATTAAGGGGGATGCGAGGGGGATCGGAATATGTGCAACGCCCCATTAAATTGGTATAACAGGCATTCTACCAGATTTTATTAAATGCTAAGATTGATTTTGCAGGTACTTGCGTGGCTGCGCGGGGGAAGTTTAAATTTGTTGAGCATCGCAGGTGTAATCCTGATAATTTGGGGCATTCTTTCGCCGGTGGGAACTGTGATCTGGTGGCTGGGTCAAAGTGCCGAAACTTTGGGTATCAAGAAAAATCCGCCGGAGATATTGCCCTCAAACAACGGCAATCTAGAAGCGCGCAAGTCTTCGCAGCTCAATTGTTATATCATTTTTTTACCGGGAGTTGGCGATTTTTCGGGGGACGAATTAACGCCGGGAGAAGAGTTTTTTCTCAAGCGTTTAGTTAAATTTCACCCGCAGTGCGTAGCAGTGGGCGATATTTTTCCTTATTCAGCTTCTAACAAAAGTTTGGGAGGAGAGCGGTTGCTAGCTCCTTTTTGGCGGTTTGCAGAACAGGAAAAATTCGGGCCAATTGCGGGAGACATATTCATCAAAATTCGCAATCTCTGGAGGTTTGCAATTTCTCTAGATTATCGCTACGGTTTTGCATACAATCAGGGAATTGCTAATGCAATTATCGATCGCATGAATGCTAAATCTCCCATTTCAGCTAATCCTCAAAAACCTGTGAAAGTTATTTTAATTGGCACTAGCGGCGGCGCTCAAGTTGCTTTGGGTGCTACTCGCTATCTTAAGGAATGGCTGAATGCAGAAGTTACTGTTGTTTCAGTTGGGGGCGTGTTTTCGGGAGAAAATGGTTTTGGAGAAGCCGATCGCATTTTTCATCTTCGCGGGACTCGCGATGCAATTGAGGATATTGGCGGCATAGTTTTTCCCACTCGCTGGTACTGGTACGCGACTTCACCTTTCAATCAAGCGCGTTCGCAAGGCCGCTATGCAGAAGCTGTCAGCGGCCCTCACAAGCACGACGGCGATGATGGATATTTTGGGGAAAATGTGGCGGAGAACGGTCAAAAGTATGTAGATATCACGCTGAATAAGATTAATCAATTGCCTGTTTGGTCTGAGGGCGCGGCCCAAAGAGAGGACTGAAGTCCTCACTACAAACCTATAATTAGGTTCGTAGTGAGGACTTTAGTCCTTCTTAATTCCTAAAGATTAGACTTGAATTGCAAAAATAATTAGGATGGGCTTTGAGCAGCGTCCTAAATTTTGATTAAAAAGACTTTGGCAATTCAAGTCTATTAATCAAGAGAGGACTGAAGTCCTCACTACTAACCTATTTTTTTATGGTCGATCGATCGCAGATCATCTCAATCGATAACATATACCTTTGTCAAATTGCACCAATTCAAAAGCAGGGTCAAGATTTACAGTTGTTTCTCCTCCGCCTAGGAATAAGTAGCCCTTGGGACGCAACACCCGCCGCGCTCTTGCTAAAATCGATTGCTTTGTCTGAACATCAAAATATATTAAGACATTTCGCAGAAAAATAATATCCATTTGAGGCATCGATCCAAAGGGTTCTGTCAAGTTAATTTGGCGAAATTCGATCGCCTTGCGGAGGTCTTCTTTAATCTGCCATTCCTTGCCGCACGGCTGGAAGTATTTGTGTAATAATGCTGTTGGTAAGCCGCGCACTACTTCGTGCTGGGCGTAGCATCCAGAAGTTGCTCGCTTCAGCATGGCTGTAGAAATATCGCTACCAAGTATCTGCACTTGATTTCTCGCTAACTGCGGAAAGTATTCGCGCAGCAGCATCGCAATACTGTAGGGTTCTTGGCCGCTGGAACAAGCAGCACACCAAATATTCAAATTACCCTCGCCCTGGATCTGTTTTAACAATTCCGGTAATACTGATATTTTTAATATCTCAAAGGGGTTGATATCTCGGAAAAAAAATGTCTCGTTTGTCATCATTGCTTCGACAGTCGATTCGTAAAGTTGGTTAAAACGCTGTTGTTTGATTTGTTTTAACTCTGCAACTAATCCGCTGATGGAGTTTGCTCCGGCTTCTTTAGCTACCATCCCTAAACGCGATTCAACGAGGTACATTTTCTCTTCGGATAGGAATACACCTGTGCGATCGTATACAAGTTTTCGGATGTAATCAAAATCTGCAATATTTATCGGCATGGTAGTTGAAGGAAGTTCGGCAACGGATTTTTTAACGGATGTAACGGATGGATTTAAGGGATGGACGCTCAGGTTCAAGGGAAGAGAAAAGAAATAAAAATAGTTATTTCTGCATCTGTGACTAATGACTGATGACTAATGACTAATGACTAATGACTGTTGACTAATGACTGCTAAAATCTACAACTTTATCAACATCTAAAAATAGCAGTAACTGCCCTTGTAGCTTGTACGCTCCTCGAATTAGCGGGCGTATTTTGCTGGTAAAAGTATCTGGAGGAGTTTCAAAATCAGCTTGAGATACTTCTAGGACATCTCCAATATCGTCTACTAACCAACTGACTGTTTCATCCCCGGTTCTCACTATTACATTTAATGGCAATTGTTCCACAGGCCGATCGCACAAATCCAACCGCCTCCGCAAATCGATCGCGGTGACAATTTGTCCCCTCAAGTTTATCAATCCACCGACTACTGCGGGCGCTAGCGGCACTCGCGTCATCTCCTGATAGCGGATGATTTCTTGCACTTTCTCAACTTCTATGCCAAAAAATAGGCTGTCAACGAAAAAGGTACAAAGTAGAGTTTCTTCAGGCATTTTCAACTATTCCTTTAAGGGCATTATCTTGCGCTTGCCAACATCTGCTCGATTCCGAATAAATTGTTGTTAATTACTGCATCGACATCGAGGATTTCAGTAACTTGACCCTGAATCACAGCACAATATGAAATTCCTGCTTGAGTAGCTGCACCTTTAATGTCGATCGCCTGTTCTACAATATCCAGGATGCGATCGACTACCAGACCGACTTGATGCTGCTCGCCGATCGATACCACGACTAACGGCAGTTTATCATCTCCTGCGCGCGATCGCCCGTCAAGACCGTTCAACTCGGAATTACGCGCATCTGCGCCGCCACCAAACACCGCCGACAAATAAATCACCGGCATAATTTGGTTGCGATACTGCACCACATTCTGCTTCCCGACACGTTCCAAAAGATGGCGGGGAAACTCTTCCAAGCGGCACACTCGCGATAGATGAATCGCCATCCGCCGACAGTCTGGGCCTTGAAATACTAGCAACTGTTGCGGAGGTTCTGAAGATTCCCGGCGGCTGTTTTCGTCAGCTAAAATCGCCTTTTCCTGAGCCTCCGTCATGTGGGTTTTCTGAGCTATCCCGTGCACGTCCAAAATCAAAGCAACTTTACCATCGCCCATGATAGTTGCTCCCGCAAAACAAGCTAGAGATTTTAGTTGTTTTCCTAAAGGCTTAACCACAATTTCTTGCGTGTCGTTGATGGCATCTACCACCAATCCAAAAGGTTTGTCTGTCGCTTGCACTACTACAATATTCAAAGCCTCATCTGTGTCGAATTGAGATTTTTTGCCGTTTTCTACAATTCCTGTTTCTAACTGCAATTCTCGGTTCAAATAAATCAGCGGCAGCAGTCGCCCTCGCAACCGATATACTGGAGTTCCGTGAAACATTTCGATTTTTTTAATTTGTTCTCCTTCCAAACGCATCAGCTCCAGCAAATTGACTTGAGGAATTGCGTAGCGAGATCCTCCTGTAGTAATAATTAATGTCGGAATAATCGCCAGAGTTAAAGGAATTTTTAACTTAAAAGTTGTGCCTTTACCTACTTGACTTTGAACGTCGATCGTGCCGCTAATTTTTTCTATATGCGTCTGCACCACGTCCATCCCCACTCCCCTACCGGAGATATTGGTGATTTTTTCGGCGGTTGAGAAACTGGGCAGAAAAATTAAATTAAGGGCTTCGCGATCGCTCATTTTCGCTGCGTCAACAGCAGAAAACATTCCTTTTTGCACCGCCTTACTTTTAATGCGCTCTGGATCGATTCCCCCGCCGTCATCGGAGATTTCAATATTTACTTGACCGCTTTCGTGATAGGCTCGCAGCAGCAGTTTACCGAAGGCGGGCTTGCCTTTGGCGGCTCGCACTTCTGATGTTTCAATGCCGTGATCGAGGCAGTTGCGGACTAAGTGAGTTAGCGGATTGGCGATCGCCTCGATTAAGGTTTTGTCTAATTCTGTTTCTTCGCCTTCCATTTCTAACTGTACTTGTTTTCCCAGGCTGAATGCTGTGTCGCGCACTACCCGGGGGAATTTGTTCCAAATAGTGCGAATTGGCTGCATTCTGGTCTTCATTACTCCTTCTTGCAGTTCGGAAGTAACTAAGTTTAAGCGGCCCGATACTGATTTTAATGTATCGTCATTTTGGGTGTTTGCTGTTTGGGTATTGGCAAATTCTAAGATTTGGTTGCGGCACAAAACGAGTTCGCCTACTAAGTTCATTAGTTTGTCCAGCAAGCCGACATCTACTCGGATTGCAGTGTCGGAAATTTTGAATTTGTCGCCCTCGGTATCCGCAGCATTTACCTGTTGGTTGGTACTATTGGTAGCAGAGGGAATTACCAATTGCTCGATCGACAATAAAGCATCTGCATACAAATGCTCTCGTGTCAACTCTGATTTTTCTGGTTCCTCGATCGCAACTTCTGGAGTGGTGGCGGTGGATTCAATAGCGATCGCACTCGGCGACAATTCAGATGCAGTACCGCCGGATTCTTGGAGTTGCAAAAGTCGATCGAGCAATTCGGTATGCGCGAGCGGGCTTTCTTCGCCGGTTGTTTCCAGGGCTTCCATGTGCGATCGTACCGCGTCGATTGTCGAGAGCAAAGCGCTAGTAATATCGGGAGTCATCGTCAAAGTGCGATCGCGCAAGAGGCTGAGCAAATTTTCTCCCGCGTGCGCTACAGACTCCAGTTTTTCCACCCCCAAAAAACCGCTATTGCCTTTAATCGTGTGCAAGCCGCGGTAAATCCGATTCATCACCTCTGTATCGGAATCGTTTTTTTCTAAAGCTACTAAATCCTCCTCAATTTGGTTCAGGTATTCGTAGCCTTCAATCAGAAATTCCTTTACATCTTCATCAATTTCCATCGATCCCGTTCCTTGTTCATCGGTTTGACGCTGGATTAAAATAAATTATCGAATAGTTCAAAACTGTAGTGCGCCCGAGCCAGCATTACTTTCGATCTGGCGATCGGCTAGATAATTGCCAACTTTACCTCATAAGTATACTATATCTATGTCACCTCCGAGCAAAATTTTTTACAACTTCTGAAGTATACATAAATTTCGTCACTTTTTCACCCTACAGAAAATGCTAGAACAAATAGAACAAGCGCAACAAAGATTCAACGTCCTCGATCGAGTCCCCATCGGATTGTGCGTGATCGCTCGCGATTTTACCGTTTTGTTTTGGAACCGCACACTAGAGCAGTGGACAAAGCTGCTCAAAAAAGAAATAATCGGAACCAACCTCAAAACTCACTTTCCTCAACTCGAAGAACCTAAATATCAAACTCGCTTAAAACAAGTATTTAACAATGGCTTGCCCACCGTATTTTCGCCTCAACTCCACCAGCCCCTAATTTCATCAAATCTACCCAACGGCAAACCCCGAGTTCACAACACAAACGTCACTCCCATACCAGCCATCAAAGGAGAAGGTTTTTATGCTTTAATCGCGGTTCAAGATGTTTCCGAAGTAACGCAGCGCATCCAAACCTATCAGCAAGAAATTAAACACCGATTAGTCATAGAAGAAGAACTCAAGCGCGCCACAACTGATGCCGAAGCTGCTAACCGAGCCAAAAGTGAATTTTTGGCAATGATGAGCCACGAAATCCGCACGCCGATGAACGGAGTCATCGGCATGACTGAACTGCTGCTAGATACGCAACTTTCGCCAAACCAGCGCAATTTTGTAAATACAATTCGCACCAGCGGCGATGCTTTGCTGGCAATTATTAACGACATTCTCGACTTTTCTAAGATAGAAGCAGGCAAGCTGGATTTAGAACAAGAACCGTTTAATCTCAGAAACTGTGTCGAAGAAGCTTTAGATTTAGTCGCGATGAAAGCTGCGGAAAAACTGCTCGACTTAGCTTGCGAATTGGATGCCAATGTTCCCGCCTTCCTGTACGGAGATGTCACTAGATTGAGGCAAATATTGATAAATTTGCTCGGAAATGCTACCAAATTTACCGAAGCAGGGGAAGTCGTAGTTAAAGTTACAGCAAAACCGATTTCCGACACTGCTTTAGGAGTTACGCAAACTAACTCAATTTCTCAGATAAATATTGGGATTGCTAGCGAAGAATCCAGTCAAAAACCTGCTTTAAATTTCTCCCTATCAGACTCCGACGCTGCCGCTCCTAAATATCTAGAACACTCAGAAATTAGCAACTACGAAATTCAATTTACTGTCAGGGATACAGGCATCGGAATTTCGCCCGATCGCAAAAACATACTATTTAGAGCCTTCAGTCAAGTTGACAGTTCCACAACTCGCAAATATGGCGGTACTGGCTTGGGCTTAGCCATCAGCAAACGCCTCAGCGAAATCATGGGCGGTACTATGTGGGTAGAAAGCGAAATAGGCAAAGGTTCTAAATTTTCTTTTAGCATCAAAGCTCAGTCAGCACCCGCTCATGAAGAAATATTAAAGCTGAATGCACCCCAGCCTCAACTAGCAGGTTTGCGGCTGCTGCTAGTTGACGATAATCCCACTAACCGCAAAATTCTTACCCTGCAAGCTATGTCTTGGGGAATGGTTGTCCGCGCAGCAAAATCTGGCACCCAAGCGCTGAAAGTGCTGCAACATGAAACTATGTTTGACCTAGCGATTCTAGACTTTCATATGCCAGAAATGGACGGCATTACTTTAGCTGAAAAAATTCGAGAACTTCCTCAAGGTAAAAATTTACCTTTAATGATTTTGAGTTCTGGCGGCCGGCCATCTCGCCGGGAAGTTCAAGGGCGAGTTGAATTCGCAGCTTTTGTATACAAACCAATTAAGCAAGCGCAGCTTCATGAAGTTTTGCTCCGCATCTTGGGCGGGGAATGCACCACAATTCAACCGTGTTTTTCGCAGCCTCAATTTAATTCACAACTCGCCGAAACACTGCCTTTGAAAATGCTGTTGGTAGACGATGTAGAACTCAATCAAATGGTAGCAGGGCAGATGTTGCAGAAGTTAGGTTACAGTGCAGATTTTGCCAGCAGCGGACAAGCGGCTTTGGATGCTTTGGAGCGTTCGGAATACGATATTGTGTTTATGGATATGCAGATGCCAGAAATGGACGGTTTGGAAACTACTAGCCTGATCCGCCAGCGATTTTCGCGAGATTTAATATTAGAAAATCCCGCTCCAGAATCGGGATTTTCTGCAACAGACGAGCAATCTCACAATCTAAAATCGACTTCTCCTTGGATTATTGCAATGACGGCTAATGCGATGCAGGGCGATCGCGAACTTTGTTTGGATGCTGGGATGAATGATTATATCAGTAAGCCGGTGCGAGTGCAGGCGATCGTTCAGGCGATCGCGCAGTACGATCGACAAACCGGGCGATCCAAATTCAATTCAGAGCTGAACAATCGGCAGGCTGAGCCGACAGACTCTGTTTCCCAAGCTCAGCCTGGAAACGAAATGACAAGTGTTGCGCCTGCGATCGACAACACTGCCTTTGAAGAGTTAAAGCATTTAATCGCCCGCGCAGGTGTTTTGATTTCACAAATTGAAGCTGGAAGTCAATCGGGAGTGGCAACTTTTCCTCCTAATCTTGGGGAAATTGTAGCGGGTACCGATAACATTAAAATTCCCGCTTTACCTGCTGTGACAGTTCCTAAATTAGAAGCAGAAAACTCCCCAATTTTACCGCCAGCAGCCCCACCGAATTCTCTACCAGAAACAGCACAATCGGAAATAGAAGTGCCGCCTCTTGACAGTCAAACTTTTGAAGAGTTAAGGGAGTTATTAGGAGAAGAAGCTGAAGAATTTTGGAGCGAGCTAGTTGAGAAATTTCTGGAAGTAGCACCGCCAAAATTGCAGGAACTTGTAGATGCTGTCAATCAAGAGGATGCTTCCGCAATTAAAGCCTCGGCTCACGCTCTTAGAGGTGCTTGTACGACAGTCGGAGCCATGCCTTTGTTTCAATTGTGCGCGCAGCTCGAACAGATTGCCCGCAATGAAACTCTCACCGGTAGCAATGTTTTGATGTGCAAAATTGCAGCCGAGTATCAGCGGGTAAACGCGGCTTTGGCATCTAGTTACTGATATAGCAGAAGGAAGTTCAGCAACGGATTTATTTGTAGCATCTCAATAAGTCAGTCGTGGACGCAAGTATCACACTACTTAAAGGTTTTTAGGTACGTTGTTGCGCTTGGGCGCCCAAGCGCAACAACGTACCTTTTTTAAGGTGCCAGTTGCCTCTAGGAGTGTGAGTGTAAAAAGCAAAACAGATTGACAAAAGCGAGCAGATATGCTGTGTCGGTGACGTGGAACGATCGATCGCCATTTTCCGCAAAATCTTCTAAATTTTAGGCCATTTAGCCAATTGCGGAACTTTAAAAGTTCTGACATAATCTGATACAATTCTCAATAGAATCTCAACAGTAATGTGACGGCTCAATTGCTAACTTTTCAGATACTGTAACAAATTACCAGTATAAAAAGTTACAAATCATCCGTTCAGTTGCTGAGTAAAATGCTCAATACTCAATAGAGTATGAGATTATACAGTTGTTAAAAATAATCAGAGTGCGATCGATCTACAGTAAACTCATCCATTTCAACGCAGAAATTCAATCTGCTTCTGAGTGAGAACTTGATGCTATTTTCACAATACTATGATTAGTGCTGACTTTAGAAAAAACTCCCAAACGACGCCCCAAATTCTGATCGTCGATGACGAAGCAACCCAGCAGCTATTTACCCGCCGGATTATGGAAAAAGAAGGCTACCGGGTAATTGAGGCATCAAACGGACAAGAATGTTTGGACATTTGTCAAGAAACTCTCCCAGATATTGTCTTGTTGGATGCGATGATGCCTGTAATGGACGGTTTTACTTGCTGCGCTGAACTCCAGGCTAATCCCCAAACGCAAAAAATTCCGGTGCTGATGATTACCGCACTAGATGACAAAAAATCTGTCAATCAAGCTTTTGAAGTAGGAGCAACAGATTATGTGACGAAGCCGATTCACTGGCCCGTGCTGATTCAGCGAGTGCGGCGATTGATTCAACAGTCTCAACTTTACCGGCAGTTGATGGAAAGTCAAGAGAAAACTCAAAAATTATTGCTGAATATTTTACCAGAGTCGATCGCACTCCGGCTCCAAGACGAATCAAGCCCAGACTTAGTAATTGCCGATCACTTCCCCAATGTCAGCGTCTTATTTGCTGATATGGTAGGCTTTACCAAGCTGGCCTCAGAAATGCCTCCTATTGAATTAATTCTCAAACTCAATTCTATTTTCTCGGAATTTGACCAGCTAACTGAGGAATACGGGTTAGAAAAAATTAAGACTATTGGGGACGGCTATATGGTAGCATCTGGATTGCCCATCCTCCGAGACGATCATGCTGACGCGATCGTACAAATGGCCCTAGCCATGCAGCAAGCTATGAAGCGGCTAAACACGCAAACAAAAGAATTTCACAGCCTGCGAATTGGCATTCACTCCGGGCCTGTGGTTGCAGGGGTCATCGGAACTAAAAAGTTCAGCTACGACCTTTGGGGCGACACCGTAAACACGGCAAGCCGCATGCAACAGTACAGTTTTCCAGGCTGCATTCAAGTGACAGAAGACACTTACAAGCAGTTGTCAAAAAAACATTTGTTCGCAGAAAGAGGAATGATTGATGTTAAAGGCAAAGGCAAGATGAAAACTTACCTGTTAGATTGTTCGGAACATCTGCATAGGTGTAGTGCATGAATTGGTAATGAATAATAGCAAATGGCAAATGTGAAGTCGTACAAAGCGTGTCAACAACCACCTCAAACTTAGTATCAATCTACTGTTTGATGTTTAGGTCTAGATCCCCCCTAGCCCCCCTTCTTAAGGGGGGGACAGGAGCGTTCTCAAAGTCCCCCTTGCTTTCGGGGGATGCGAGGGGGATCGAGACTTTGATATAAACCAGAGATACAAAGGTTTTCAGCCAATTATTGACACTAAGGGAATTCGTACAATACGCAATTCCCAATTCGCAATTCCCAATTCCCAATTCGCAATTCCCAATTCCCAATTCCCAATTCGCAATTCGCAATTCCCTCTCTGCCCCATGCCCAATTCCCAATTATTAAGGAGCGCACCAAAATGGGTTTAGTTTTAATTGTAGATGATGCAGCATTTTCTCGGCGGATGATTCGCAAAGCAATCGAAGAAGCCGGACATCAAGTGATAGAAGCAGCCAACGGACAAGAAGGCTTAGATATGGCTGCATCCAAGTCGCCAGACTGCATGATGACAGATTTGTTAATGCCAGAAATGGACGGTTTCGCCTTGCTAAAAGCCCTGGGCGAAAAAGGCTCTAAAATTCCAGTCATCGTACTTTCAGCAGATATTCAAGACAGCGCCAAGCAGAAGTGCGAAGAATTGGGAGCATTTATGATGCTGAAAAAGCCCCCAAAAGCTCCCGAGATTCAGGCGGCAATCCAAAAAGCTTTGGATAGTAAATAGGAGATACTGAGGTGGAGCTAACAGCAGATGAAATAGATGCGTTGAAGGAGCTAATCAATATTGGGGTGGGCAGTGCGGCTGGAATGTTGAATGAAATGATTCAATTTCCCATCCAGTTGCAGATTCCAGATATTGACCTTGTATCCGCGAATGAGCTGCGAAGCGAATTAAAAAAACGGTTCGGTATAGAGCCTCTTTCCACGGTGCAGCTAGGCTTTAACGGCTCATTTAGCGGCAGCGCCCAGCTACTTTTTCCTACCGAAAGTGCGGTGAATTTAGTTTCTGTTCTCACGGGTGAAGAAAAGGGAAGTCCTGACCTTGATTCTCTCAAAATTAGTACCCTCAGCGAGGTGGGGAATATGATAATTAACGGTGTAATGGGTTCTATTGGTAACGTTCTAGACCAACCGTTAGACTATGAGGTTCCCTATTACGCAGAGGAAGAAATTGAGGATTTACTGTTAAAAGAAAAGTCTCTCGATACCGGGAGCGTGCTGTTGGCTCCGGCTCACTTTAGTATTGAAGAATTGCAAATTCAAGGTGACATTCTGCTGTTTTTCGATGTGGGTTCCTTTCAGATGCTGCTGAAGGCGATCGCCGCAGTCTCTTAAATACCGCAAATATTCCTCATGCAAACCGGATGTTTTGTGTCCCAGACTGTAACCACAGAGAGGGTTTCGGGCTGCAAGTGCAGAGGATATGTGACGTAAAGCGCGATCGCCCTCCCCCATAAATTAGACCTCTCCAAAAAAGCAAGTCTTGAACAGGCAGGATGCCTGTTCCACAATAATTATTGGAGATGTCACTTGTATAAAACTAAGTAAATCCACCTAATTAAACGTAAAATATGGCTCGCTAAAAAGGTTGCGGTTTTTTCTTCTTCCTTCTTCCTTCTTCCTTCTTCCTTCTTCCTTCTTCCTTCTTCCTTCTACTTACCTAAAACATGGATACACAAAATCAATCAACAGCCTCAGAATCTCCCGAAATTGACTCGGATGCCAGCAATTTGGTAGGGACAAAAGTTGCAGAGACAGCAGAGATTGTCAGCAACCACTACCGGCAGCAACTGATAATCGCTCTAGCAGCAGTCAGAGATGGCGACTTTAGCGTTCGTTTACCCGCCGACAACGGCTTGGGTGAAATTGCCACAGTTTTCAATGAAATGGTGAGTGTCAATGAAAAATTTGCTGACGAAATAGAGCGCGTCAGCCAAGCAGTTGCCGAAGAAGGCAAAGTACCAAAATCAAGAGAAATTAAAGAATTTAAAGGTTCTTGGGTGAGCAGTATTGACGCGGTGAATGCAACGCTAAACAGCTTAGTCACCCCGACAATAGACATGGCGCGAGTGCTGCACGCTGTAGCTAAAGGCGATTTATCGGAGAAATTTAGCTTAGAGTTTGAAGGCAAACCGATCAAAGGATTGTTCCGCCGGATTGGGACTACTCTCAACAAAATGGTAGACCAATTAAATGGTTTTAGTTTAGAAGTAACTCGCGTCGCCCGCGAAGTTGGTAGCGAAGGCAAATTGGGATCCCAAGCAGAGGTAGAAGGGCTATCGGGTATTTGGCAAGAACTGACGGCAAGTGTTAACTTGATGGCGGCAAATCTGACTCATCAAGTACGAAATATTACTAAGGTTGCAACGGCAATTAGCGTCGGCGATTTGAACGAAAAAATTACCGTTGAAGCCGCAGGGGAAATTTCGCAACTGAAAGATACTCTCAATCAAATGGTTGACAGTCTCAACGATTTTGCCAAAGAGGTGACGCGGGTAGCAAAAGAGGTGGGAACTGAGGGGAAACTTGGGGGTCAAGCACAAGTTCACGGAGTAGCTGGCGTCTGGAAAGATTTAACGCAAAATGTTAATCTAATGGCGAGCAATCTTACCAATCAAGTACGCAATATTGCGGAAGTTACTACGGCGGTAGCTCAGGGAGATTTGTCTAAGAAAATTACTGTAGAAGCTGAAGGGGAAATTCTGGATCTGAAGAATACGATTAATGAAATGACTGTTCAGCTTAATGAGTTTGCTTTAGAAGTGACGCGAGTTGCTAAAGAAGTGGGCGTTGAGGGCAAATTGGGCGGTCAAGCAACGGTTGATGGTTTGTCGGGGACTTGGCTGAGTTTGGCTGGTAATGTGAATATTATGGCGGCTAATCTTACGGAACAAGTTCGGAGTATTGCGGAAGTTTCTACTGCTGTGGCTAAGGGAGATTTATCTCAGAAAATTACTGTGGAAGTTCACGGAGAAGTTCTGCAACTGAAAGATACGCTGAATACTATGGTTGACCAGCTTAATACTTTTGCAGATGAAGTAACGGGGCTGGCAAAACAGGTAGTTGCAGGACAGTTGGGAGGGCAGGCGACAGTTCCTGATATTGGCGGTACTTGGAAGGATTTGACGGATAATGTTAATCTGATGGCGGCTAATTTGAACGCTCAGGTGCAGCAAATTTCTGAAGTGGCGATCGCAGTTAGCAGTGCTTCGGAGGAATTGATTATCGAAAGCCAAAATATGGGGGCTGCGGCTGAAGAAACTTCGGCTCAAGCAGGGACGGTATCTGCGGCTGCGGATTTAGTTAATAGCAATACTCAATCGGTGGCTACTGGGATTGAGGAGATGAATGTGAGTATTAAGGAAATTGCTAAGAATGCTTCGGAGGCTGCGACGGTTGCTAATTCGGCGGTGAAGATGGCCCAAAGTACGAATCAAACTATTACTAAACTGGGCGTTAGCAGTGCAGAAATTGGTAATGTTGTCAAGGTGATTACTTCGATCGCCCAACAGACTAATTTGCTGGCTCTGAATGCTACAATCGAGGCGGCGCGGGCTGGGGAAGCGGGCAAGGGTTTTGCGGTGGTGGCCAATGAGGTGAAGGAGTTGGCGAAACAAACGGCGGCGGCGACTGAGGATATCAGCAAGAAGGTGGAGGCGATTCAAGCTGATACTAAAAGTTCCGTGCAGGCGATCGGCCAAATTACTTCTATTATCAACCAAATCAGCGATTTCCAAACTACGATCGCCAGTGCAGTGGAGGAACAAACGGCTACAACTACCGAAATTGCGCGCAATGTCAACCAAGTTGCGATCGGTTCCTCCGAAATTGCCCGTAATATTACCAGCGTCGCCGATGCAGCGGGAAGTACCGCCACCAGTGCTAGCAATACTCAAAATTCTGCGATCGAACTATCGAAAACCGCAGCTCAATTGCAAGGACTTGTCAATCAGTTTAAGTATTAATTTGGATAATGGGTAATGGGGAATTGGTAATCAGGTAAGGTGCGCCACAAGCACCCTACATAGAATGCAAAAAGTAGTTTTATGCGCTACTTATAGCCGTAAGGTGCGCATTGCGCACCCTACATAATTAGTTTTATGCGCTACTTATAGCCGTAAGGTGCGCATTGCGCACC
>NZ_JAEQCI010000027.1:73865-105509 GCF_020738565.1 Microcoleus sp. PH2017_12_PCY_D_A
TGCGCATTGCGCACCCTACATAATTAGTTTTATGCGCTACTTATAGCCGTAAGGTGCGCATTGCGCACCCTACATAATTAGTTTTATGCGCTACTTATAACCGTAAGGTGCGCATTGCGCACCCTACATAATTAAGTTTTCCCTCCAGAAAGCTGGAAATCAATTATAAATTACAATTACAATTACAATTACAATTACAATTAAGTCAAATGAAAACCTACTCAAAACCAATTTCATTAATTCTGATTGGAGGCTTTTCGGATTCAGAAAATCAGATATTGCGCGAAACCTTAAAAGCAGACGAATATGTATTTGCCGCAACTACAGATTTATACACTTGCTTAGATATTGCTGAGTGCCACCATCCCAAAGCTGTACTGCTAAATTTTGCAGCCATAGAACACAATTATTTAGCAATTATCCAATTCTTGGAACTATTGCAAATACCCACGATTATTCTCAGCGACGAGTTAGCAAAAAATATGATTCAGTATTTGTCTCTAGCAGGAATATTCGCAACTCTCAAAAAAACTAACAATGAATTAGAATTGCGGCACACCGTGGCAACTGCGGCTTATCCAAATAACGCCGATGCCATTAATTCCCACAGTCAAATGCGGAATTTCAACCTAGGCAAGCTCGAAACCGGAAAACACACCAAATTACAAGATGTTGTCAACAAAGCCATCGGCACAGCAGTTTCTCAGATGAGCGAAATGATCGACTGTGAGGTAGAATTTGAAATTCCTTCATCCCAAGCGCTGTCCCCGATATTTTTGCAAAAAAACCTAATTCAAAGCTTGGGAAAAAACCTAATAGCTGTAGCGCAGCTTGATTTTAACGGCAATTTATCCGGTTCGGCTCAGATGTTGTTTTCCTGCGAGGCTGCTGATGCTCTTGTTTTAGCTCTCAACGGCGGTGGCGATGTGGCGAGCGAGGAATTCAAGCAAGATAAGGCCGACATTATGGGGGAAATTGGCAATTTAGCTATTAGCGGTATTGTCGGCACGTTTAGCAATACCTTAAAATACAATCTTGGTTATGTAGTTCCCCACTATATAGAAGGTTCAGCAGAGGAAATATTTAGCGCTATGAATTTTAATATGCGCTCAACAATTCTACTGTTTATGTCTCATTTTAAAATTATAGATATTGGCGTAGAAGGCGATTTAATTCTGTTTTTTCAAGCTCGCTTACTGCTCGATTTGTTATTTCGAGTTTAATCCAAAATGCCCAAGATTAAGATTTTAATTGTTGATGATTCGGTAGTGGTGCGCCGATTGTTAAGTAACGTACTCGACGGCGATGCAGCACTGGAAGTTGTGGGGACTGCACCCAACGGTAAAATTGCTTTAGCCAAGATTTCTCAGGTGCATCCAGATTTGATTGTGCTGGATGTGGAAATGCCGGAAATGGACGGTTTGGAGACGCTGGCGGCAATCCGAAAAATTGACGGGAATATTCCTGTAATTATGTTTAGCGCGCTCACAGATTTGGGTGCTGTTGCTACTTTAAATGCTCTGGCGCTGGGTGCTACTGATTACGTGACTAAGCCTCACAATATGAAGAGCAAGGAAGCGGCGCTAGAACACATCCGCGAGCAATTGATTCCGAAGATTAAGGTTTTTTGCGATCGCGGCAATAGGCAAAAATTGGCTAATATTAGAGTACCGGAACAGCAGAATGTTTCTCCTGCTACAAAATCGCCAATTCAGCCAGCTTTTGTATCGTCTAATTTCGCGGTAAATATTAAGTCTAAAGTCGAACTTCTGGCGATTGGGGCTTCGACGGGTGGGCCAAATGCTTTGGAAACTGTTTTGCAGAGTTTGTCGGCTAATTTCCCTGTACCAATTGTCATTGTGCAGCATATGCCGCCGGTTTTTACGAAGCGTTTGGCCGATCGACTAACCGAAAAGTGCAAAATTAGAGTGGAGGAAGCTGTGACGGGAGCTATTGTTGAGCCTGGAGTTGCTTGGATAGCGCCCGGTGATTACCACATGGTGCTGGAAAAACAGGGCTTTGGGGCGCGAATTCGCACCCATCAAGAGGCGCGGGAAAATTCTTGTCGCCCTGCTGTTGACGTGCTGTTTCGATCGGCTGCTAAGATTTACGGTGCTGGGGTTTTGGGTGTGGTGTTGACTGGAATGGGGCAGGATGGGCTGCTGGGCTGTCAGAATATCCGGGAGGCTGGGGGTAAGATTATTGTTCAAGATGAGGCTAGCAGCGTTGTCTGGGGGATGCCGGGAAGTGTGGTTAATTCTGGTTTTGCCGATCGAGTGGTATCCTTACAAGACATGGCAGCCGAAATTATCGATCGAGTTATTAGTCATTAGTCAGCAGTCATTAGTCAGCAGTCATTAGTCATTGGTTAGTTGCTACAAATTCTCTTCGGATCGATGCCCTGTTTGGCCGATGCCCTGTTTGCCCCATGCCCCATGCCCAATTCCCAATTCCCAATTCCCCATTCCCAATTTCCAATGTCTAGACCAACATTATATATTGCCATCACCAATCATGGATTCGGCCATGCCGTCCGAGTTTCTTCCGTAGCTGCAAAAATTCAAGAATTAAATCCAGATATCTTACTAATTATTACAACAACTGCGCCTCGCTGGCTGCTAGAATGTTATATTACTGGCGATTTTATCCTCCGTCCGCGCGCTTTTGATGTCGGAGTCGTGCAGGCTGACAGTTTGCATATGGATAAAGAGGCAACTCTAGAAAAATTGCGGGAAATTCGGAAAAACCAAAATTCCATAATTGCCGGCGAAGTTAATTTTATCAAGCAAAATCGCGTGGGTTTGGTGCTGGCAGATATTCCTCCTTTAGCAACGCGAATGGCAGCAGCGGCTGGGGTTCCTTGCTGGATGATGAGCAATTTTGGGTGGGATTTTATCTATCGAGATTGGGGCGGAGAGTTTGACGAAATGGCGGATTGGATTGGTGAATGTTTCGGAAAGTGCGATCGACTTTTTCGTCTCCCTTTACACGAACCGATGCCAGCTTTCCCAAATATTCAAGATGTCGGTTTGACTGGCGGCAATCCCCGCTACAGCAATGATAAGATTCGGGAAGTATTTGGAATTGAATCACCGACGGAAAAAACTGTATTGCTGACTTTTGGCGGACTGGGTTTAGAGGCAATTCCTTATCACAATTTACAGCAATTTAGCGATTGGCAATTTATCACTTTTGATGCGGGTGCTCCCGATTTGCCGAATTTGATTAGAGTCAAACATCCGCAGTTTGCACAATCTTTCCCAATTTTACCGCGCCCGGTCGATATGATGCCTGTCTGCGGGCGCTTGGTTTCTAAACCGGGATACAGCACTTTTTCGGAAGCTTTGCGTTTGGAAATACCTGTTGTTTCTATTATGAGAGATGGTTTTGCGGAAGCTGCTGTGTTGTTGGAATGGCTGAAAAATTATGCGGAACATCAAGTTGTGACGGCGGCGGAGTTTTTTGAGGGGGATTGGGGGTTTTTGCACAAGCCCCTGCACCCGCCCCGTTTGTCGGATAAGTTGGATAAGCGCGGTACGGAGGATCTCGCCCAAGCTGTTGTAGACTATTTTAAAGATGGCGATCGGGATGACGGTGATTAGGAAGACGGCGATTGAAATCGCGCCTACACAAACAATGTCGGCCTCCGCCGACTCAAGAGTTTTGCAAACAGCGATTGAAGATTTTTGCAAACAATTTCATCCAAAATCTAAAATCTAAAATCTAAAATCGAGTGACGGCGATTGAAATCGCGCCTACACAAACAATGTCGGCCTCCGCCGACTCAAGAGTTTGCAAACAGTCTCATTGAATGTTTAAAATATTAGATGGTTTGTAGTGAGGACTTCAGTCCTCTCTTTTTTGAGGACTGAAGTCCTCACTACGAACCTTATAATGGTTATTTTACCGGATATGATATGCTTCATCACCAGGAAATACTCAAAATTAAAACTACAGGCAAGTCGCTGTACAATATCAGTCTTAAGATAGAAGATGCGGTAGCAAATTCAGGTATTAAAACGGGACTTTGTAGCTTGTTTTTGCGCCACACTTCTGCTAGCTTGGTGATTCAAGAAAATGCTGACCCGGATGTACTCACGGATTTGGCTAATTTTTTAGCTAAACTGGTACCGGAGGGCGCCAATTACATTCACGATGCGGAAGGCCCCGACGATATGCCCGCCCACATTCGCACTGCGCTGACTCATACTTCCGAACAAATCCCGATCGCACGCGGTAGATTATTGTTAGGAACTTGGCAGGGAATTTACCTGTGGGAACACCGCCAGCGGGGCCACATTCGGGAATTGGTTGTTCACGTCAGCGGCATTTGACCGGAATTTGTACTTCGCTGATTTTAGTCGCTTCCGGTGTCATCGGAGAATTGTAAAAAAAGCGGCGCGGCGGCCCGACTATTTCGTATTCGGGATGTTGTTGAAGCCAATCTTTGAGTTGGGAGAGGTTATTTTCGTAGCTTTCCCAAGTGTAGGCGCCGCCCACGCCGATACTGACAACTGTCATCGGTGAAGTATCAGTAATTTCCACAGCAGGGTTAACGCTGGTGGGGGCGATATTTGGTGCGGGATACAGGAATGAAACTTCTGCAACAGGCACTCCATTGATTTGCTCGGAAGTTGCTGTGTAGCGCGCTTCTACTGGGGTTGTCATCGCAATTTGGTTGTTGCTGATGTGTTGAAATAAAGGATTGAAAGCGATTCCTGTCGCTTGTCGCAAATCGCCCGCGTGGGTGTAGGTGACAGCCCGGTACTGAGGATATTGCTTAATTTCTATGACGCCAATCTGTGCGGGTTCAGGAAATCCACTTGGTAATACCATTTTTGATGTTTGATTTGAGATTTTACACTAAAGAATGAGGAAAGACTTATTCTGCAAGGGTTTGAAACTTGCTGGCAGTTGCATTGTTTTTGGCAAATGTTATAAATAGGTTGAGATTGTTTGCAGACGATCGCTCTAGTGGCACAATCAGTTTAGCAGTTATTCAGGGTGCTGCTAACTGTCGATCGCCTAGAATTAAGTTTAGAGATTTATTAACTAACCTCGTAATAATACGGACGGCGCTAAGTAAGCAGAGAAACATTAATCAAGTGGTCCTTGAAAAATTAGCGTTTTTCTGGGGTGTCTGCTATTTGTGTCGGAAAATATTCCGCTGTGAAGTCGATCGATCTGTGGGTTCTCAGCTATTCTCACGCCGATCGGGTTCCACAGCAGAGTCAATTATATCGCTTTCAGGGAATGACATATGAACAAGATTCTAGTGATTGAGGACGATCGAGTAATTCGCGAGAATATTCTCAAACTCCTCAAAGCTGAAGGTTACGACGTGACAGGTGCAGAAAATGGAGCGATGGGCTTAAATGCGGCGGTGTCAAATCTTCCCGACGTGATTCTTTGCGACGTGATGATGCCGCAACTTGACGGGTACGGGGTGCTGGAGGCATTGCGATCGCATCCTGTTACTGCTACAGTACCTTTTGTGTTTCTGACCGGTAAAGCCGATCGATCCGAAGTGCGGCAAGGCATGGAATTGGGTGCAGATGATTACCTGACGAAGCCTTTTACTAAAGCTGAACTTGTGGGCGCCGTATCGAGCCGCTTGAAAAAACAAGCAGCTTTGGCCAAACAGCAGGATAATTTGCGATCGCAAAGCAACGAATTGCTGCAAGAAGCCGCAGATAAATTAGAGCAGATAAAAACAAATCTGTGCGGCGCCCTGGATCGACAAGAATTCCAAGTTTACTATCAGCCGCAGATCGATGTTCAGACGGGTCAAATTATGAGCGCCGAAGCCTTAGTGCGCTGGCTGCATCCAGAAAAAGGGCTGATTTCGCCCGCCGAATTTATTCCAGATGCTGAAGCAACTGGTTTCATCGTACAATTAGGCGAATGGGTTTTGCAAACAGCTTGCAGGCAAATGCAAGTTTGGCAAAATGCTGGTTTTTCCTTGGAGCAAATAGCGGTGAATCTGTCCCCGCGCCAATTTTACCAACCGGATCTCAGCAGCAGAGTTGCCGAAATTTTAGCAGAAATTGGTTTAGCACCGAGCAGTTTGGAATTAGAACTCACCGAAAGTATGATGGTGAAGGATGCCGAAAGTGCGATCGCTACTTTGCAACAATTGAAAGATTTAGGAATTTCTATCTCTATTGACGATTTCGGCACAGGCTATTCTTCCTTAAGCTATCTCACACAATACCCCTTCGATGTTTTAAAAATCGATCGCTGTTTTATCACCAATATCACCGACGGTTGCGCCAATGCAGCAATTGTAAAAGCGATTATTGAAATGGCGCACAGTCTCTGTCTTGAGGTAATTGCCGAAGGAGTTGAGACAGAAGCAGAAAGAGATTTTCTCTGGCGCTACGAGTGCGATGCCATGCAAGGATATTTGTTCAGCCCTCCCGTGCCCGCAGTGGATTTTGAGGAGTTGCTGGTGTCGGGCAAATAGAAAATTGGTGAATTCAATATTTGTTCTCTAATTAAGTGCGATCGGGGTGGAATATGGTTTTAGAATCCAGCAGTAACGTTGACTCGCTCAAATCAAGCATAAAAAAAAATAAGGATATTTACATAGCTGTTAAACTAACTCTAGCGATACTGTTCTTAGCTATTATGTCCAATTTTTTTGTCACCGTCAACGCTGGAGAAAGGGGCGTGATGATGCAGTTTGGTAAAGTGCAAGAACAGGTACTTCCCGAAGGAATTCACGTAATATTCCCCATAGTTTATACCGTACAAAAGTTGAGCGTGCGAGTGCAGAAACAGGAAATTTCCGCTGAAGCTTCATCAAAAGATTTGCAAGATGTGTTCGCAGATGTAGCGCTAAACTGGCACATTATCCCAGAAGAAGCAAATGCTATTTTTCAACAAATAGGTGACGAAGAAGCCGCGATCGAACGCATTATCGATCCGGCAGTTGAAGAAGTCTTAAAAGCAGTCATAGCGAAATACACGGCTGAAGAAATTATTACTAAACGGGGAGAAGTTAAAGCCGGAGTTGATGATTCTTTGACCTTGAGGCTGCTTGCATATCACATTGCCGTTGACGATATTTCTTTAGTCCACGTTCACTTTTCCGAGCGGTTTAGCGATGCGGTGGAGGCGAAACAAATTGCCGAACAGGAAGCAAAAAGAGGGGAGTTTTTAGCGCTGAAGGCTGCAAAAGAGGCGGAGGCTAAGGTGAATTTAGCTAAAGGAGAAGCCGAAGTACAAAGATTGCTGCGGGACAATTTGACGCCCGAACTGTTGGAAAGGCAAGCTATAGAAAAATGGAACGGGAAATTGCCGCTGATTGTTGGTGATGGCAGTAAAAATTTATTGGACTTGAGGAAATTAGTTGAGAGATAATTATAATCCAATACACTTGGATTAACACTGTTTATCTCCCGCAGATCCCCCTAAATCCCCCTTAGGTCGGGGGACTTTAAGAACTCTCTTGTTCCCCCCTTTTTAAGGGGGGTTAGGGGGGATCGGGCCGTATTGGTTGCAGGTTGTATGAATGCTTCCAAATAGCTACCAATTATCAATTACAGCAGTTTTCAAGTTTATGAAGTACACCCCTCCAAACCCGGGGCGGGCACGGGGGCACCGCCCCTACAGAAACCGGCTTTCTCTCTACCTCGCTTACCTGAAAACTGCTGTATCAATTACCAATTATCAATTACCATCAACTTCAATTAATATCTGTTCAAATGCTTTAGTAATTCCCGTTTGAAAACGCTGTCGGTGCTTCAGTTTCAAAACAGGTTTAATTATTTCAAAAGATACATGGGAACTTGGTTTGCTATCTATAAATTTAATCGATCGCAGTGTAGATAGCTGCAATTCTTTGTTTACCATCAATTCAGGAATAGCCGCTGCACCCGTGCCGTTTTCCACCACTGCTTTGACCATTTCGCTGCTGGTCAAAACTAAAGTTACATTCAATTCATGGGGATTAATGCCCCAACTTTGCAAAGCTTGTTCCAACATTTGCTGAACTCCAGAACCGGGTTCTCGCATCACCCAATCTGTTTGTGCAATTTCGGTTAAATTAATTTCTTGACGCTCAAACCAAGGGTGAGATTTGCCAACTACAATCAGCAAGCGCTCGGTACCGACAACTTCTTCCTCCAGAGCGTTCTTCAGCGAAGCTTTAATGTCTCCAGTCACCAAGCCCAAATCAAATATTCCAGTCGCCATGCCCGCACAGATTTCTTCGGCATTTGCCAGAGTACAATTCACGCAAATACCGGGATATTTTTGTTTAAATTTGCTAATTTTGTGCGGCAACCAATAATTGCCGATTGTCAGACTGCAACCCAAGTTTAAATCGCCCCGCTGCAAGTCGTTCAACTCCCGCAAACCTCTCTCTGTCAAAGCAACATGATCGATAATTTTCTGTGTTTCGACTTGCAGCAACTTTCCGGCTTCAGTGATTTCGATGCGGCGCCCGATGCGGTGAAACAGTTTTACTCCGTATTGCTCCTCTAAGCTTTGAATTGCCGCACTGACAGCGGGTTGTGTGATGTAAAGTTCCTCTGCCGCGCGGCTGAAGTGCAGGTGTTCCGCGACAGCTAGAAAAACTCGCAGTTGGTCAAGTGTCATTCCGGCCATTGTGAGTACCCCATACCAAATACAGGTTTTTTTAAGACTTTAACCTATTGCGGCTAAGCCTTGGCCTGTACTTTTTTGCTCTTCCATTGTACAAGTTGGAAATCCGCAAAAAGGACGGTTGCTAACAGTTATTTCGACTTTTCCTAGAGCGTCAAGGCTTTCAGCTTGCTGCGCCCGATCGCCTTTGTACGGCCAAGGGTGATGGAAGTTAGGCTCCACTGCATCACTTGTATTTATTAATTCAATAAAAAACAACATTTGATTTAACTGTTGAGGTGAATTAGAGTTATACTCAAGCGTCTGAACACAGGGCCCGACGCTGAAGCAGAACCCACTTTTTCAAATCGATCGCCAAAAGTCGATCGACAAAAATAGAGAAGATAAATGAGCGAGAAAACGAAAAAAAATCATAGTGCACACGGCTTAAAGCCGGACTGCCTCTCCTTCGGAGAAGTTTTAGCTCAATCCTTTGCCGTCATTGCACCTACAACTATACCAGCATCAAATATAGGTTTAATCGTCGCCCTTTCGGGTAACGGGACTTGGCTGAGTTTTCTCATCGGCTTAATCGGTTTAATATTTGTCAGTATCAACATCAACCAATTTGCTAGCAGATCGGCTTCTCCCGGTTCTCTTTACTCTTACATTGTTAAAGGACTTGGCCCGACTGCCGGCGTGATTTGCGGCTGGAGTTTGGTACTGGCTTATCTATTTACGGCGATGGCAGTTTTGTGCGGTTTTGCCAATTTTAGCGGTACTTTAATCGGTCATTTGGGCATCCATCCGTCACAGATTACGCTGTTAGCGATTGGGGCCGGCGTTGCTTGGTATGCAGGTTACAAAGACATCCAGCTTTCAGCTATGGCGATGCTGTGGCTGGAGGGAGCATCTGTGGTGGCGATCGCACTTTTAGGAATCATCATCTGGGCGCACAAAGGTTTTGCCCTGGATATGTCGCAATTGACTTTGGAAGGCGTAACTCCGGGCAGCATAGCGACGGGACTTGTATTAGTCATGTTTGGTTTCTCTGGTTTTGAAAGTGCTACCTCTCTGGGCGACGAAGCGAAAAAACCCTTAAAAAATATCCCCAGAGCAGTCATGGGCAGTGCTGTCATGGCAGGCTTATTCTTCATTTTGATGACCTATATTGAGGTTTTGGGTTTTAGCGGCAGCGGACAGTCAATTACTAATACTGAAGATCCTCTAACTTTTCTGGCGCAACAGGTGGGATTTGGTTGGCTGGGTGAGTTAGTTGCGATCGGCGCTTTATTGAGCTTCTTTGCTTGCGTTCTCGGCAGCATCAATCCAGCGGCTAGAGTATTCTTTATGATGGCGCGCCACGGTTTATTTCACTCTTCATTAGGTGCGGCGCATTCGTCTAACAGAACTCCCCACGTTGCGGTTTCGATGTGTACGTTTCTGACGTTTCTGGTTCCCGCTGCGATGGCTTTGTTTCACATCAAACTGTACGACTGCATGGGTTATTTGGGAGCGATTTGCAGCTACGGATTTTTAACAGTGTACGTTTTGATTTCGATCGCAGCTCCGGTTTACCTGCACAAAATTGGTAAATTGCGCGTGCGGGATGCGGTGTGTTCGCTGGTGGCGATCGCATTTATGATGATTCCGATTGCGGGCAGTGTCGGCATTCCCGGCAGCACTATGTTCCCACCTCCCGAAGCTCCTTACGATGCGTTTCCTTACTTGTTCTTGATGTACTTGGTTGCGACTTGCGGGTGGTTTGTTTTGCAGCGGCTGCGCTCTCCCGAACTTGTTGGTTCGATGGAGCAGGGTATTGAGGCAATTCACGCTAAGTTCGACGACGAAAATGCAATTTACGGCGGTGTTCGGTTGAAGGCAGTATCCATTGATAATAACGGCTTTGATTAGTTGCAAGGTTGGTGTTTATAGGTGTTAATTAAACCGCCCCTGTTCGTAGTGCGGACTTAAGTCCGCTCCGATGCAAGCGGACTTAAGTCCGCACTACAAACCATTTAAGGAGACACAGAAATGAACGAATTAGTGACAGCAATTTCCACTGGGATTACGGCTTTTACGGCTACTAACCTTGACGATATTCTGATTTTGCTGCTGTTTTTCTCGCAGGTGAATGCAGTATTTCGGCGCCGGCACATTGTTGCGGGTCAGTATCTGGGCTTTACTGCACTGGTTTTTGTTAGCCTTCCCGGCTTTTTTGGCCGCTTGATCTTTCCGCCAGATTGGATCGGAATGCTGGGTTTGCTGCCAATTGCGATCGGGCTGAGTCGCTGGCTGAATCCAGACACTGACGGTGAAGAAGCGGAGGCAGAATTAGGACAATCCGAGAGTTCTTTTTTAAGCAATTTTCTGTCTCCTCAAACTTACAGCGTAGCAGCAGTAACGGTGGCAAATGGTGGCGACAATATCGGGATCTACGTGCCGCTGTTTGCTAGCAATACTTTAGAAAGTCTGGCGGTGATTCTCGGCGTATTCTTCTCGCTGGTGGGCGTTTGGTGCTATGCAGCCTATCGATTAATTCAGATGAGGGCGATCGCAGATTCTCTGACTCGCTACGGCGATCGGCTTGTGCCTTTTGTTTTGATCGGATTGGGAATGGCGATTCTGGTTAAAAGCGGCACTCTGGCAAGTCCAACTTTAAGTATAATATCTTTAGTTGGTTGCGGTTTCTGTTTGATAACTCTGAGCAGAAGTAACGCCAGCGAACCAGAAGTTTAGGAAAGTTGAAGGAACAGCACATGAGTTGGATTGCAGCAGCGATTATTGCCGGAATTACATCTTTTGTCGCCACCAATATTGACGATCTAGTGATTTCGATGCTGTTCTTCGCTCAGGTAAATTCTACTTTCCGCCCCCGGCATATCTTTATCGGTAAGTATCTCGGATTTGCCGCCCTCATCGCAGCTAGTTTGCCCGGTTTTTTTGGCGGTTTAATTGTGCCGAAAGCTTGGATTGGCTTGCTGGGTTTGGTTCCGATCGCGATCGGCATCAGTCACTTAGTCAAAAGAGAAAATGAGGAAAAAGACGTACAAGCGGTATCGGGCGAATTTAACCGTCAATCTAACTCATCTGCGGTGTCAAAACTCGCAAATTTTTTTAATCCCCAAACTTTGAATGTCGCTGCGGTAACAGTGGCCAACGGGGGAGACAACATCGGCATTTATTTGCCGCTGTTTGCTAGCAGCGATTTGCCGAGCTTGGTGGTGATTTTGGCGGTTTTCTTTTTGATGGTAGGTGCTTGGTGCTATGTCGCTTACTGGTTGACTAGCCAAAAGGCGATCGCTCAGATTTTAACTCGCTATACAAAGGCTGTTGTCCCTTTTGTCTTGATTGGCTTGGGAATATTCATTTTGATAGACAGCGGTACTTATCGGCTGCTGCCACTATTTCAATCTAAATAATTGGTTAAATTTTCTGCGTTACCTACCTCTCAAGATAGATAAAGATTAAAAAAATATAGTGCCAATAAATCTAACTTGGGATATTGTATATTTTACTTAATTAGCTTGACAATTAAATCTAAGATGATAACATAAAATCAAAATAACCTGTGTGTTTTTTGAGCAGAAAGTTACCCGAAAATTAAATTTCTAATAGCCGAAGCGTCTACCAAAGGAGAAAATTTGTGAAATTCTGGAAAATTGTTTTAGTGGTCTTAGTCATTGCAGTCAATTTTGTTTTTGCGCCCGCATCTTGGGCTGGGTCAGACAAGCCTAAATACACGAGCAATCCCGACTATATCGAAGTGACTCAAAGTCTCAACACTCTGTTAGCTGCCAAAAACTCGACGGAACAAAGTGAGAATTACACCCCGGAGGAACTTCAAAATAAAATCGCTCAGTTGGAGTTTCAAAAGTATACCTTAGAAACAGGAAAAAGCTGGGGTCAGTGCCGCAATGACACGGGAAAAACCCTGGCTATTTACGGCACGAAACGCAAAGAATCTCCTGGTTCTTACGAGAATGCTCTTTATTTTCTAGGAGCAGGTGAAACCACAGAGCATAAATGGGATTGCGATGGAGTTTATCTGCCGAGCGATGTCACAGCAACAGATTTAAGTGCGATCGACAAAGTTGCACAAGCTTTAACTGGCGGTGTAGCTGTTAAGATAGTTGACGGCACTCAATTAGTGGCGACAGCTAATCCCGAAACGGCGGCTGTTGAATTCAACGTTCCTACTGCTAAAGTTTTCAAGCCTGGGGAAGTTAATTGGTTTATTCCCGACGTGTCGCAGGCGTACATAGATACGCAAGTTCCCAACGCACCGACTGAGGAAAACGATTAGTTTTGGTGAAGCCGCGCCGGGATTAGGGCGTGTTTTCAAGGGGACATTCCGACTCTTTCTCCCCCCTTTTTAAGGGGGGCTGGGGGGGATCTCCGAAGCAATAAACACAGCCTAATCCCCCGAAGGCTCATCGTTAAAGCCAAAAAAAGCTCTCTTTCCATTAAAAGTCGATCGCTAAAATTAAGATTTTTCTCTATGCTGTTAGGATTTAAATCAACCAAAGCAGATACGCCAAAAGCCAAGCGGCAAAATCCGTCTAGGGTACGCGATCATTTGGCAAACGAGCGTACTTATTTAGCATGGATGCGAACAGCGATCGCCCTGATGGGTTTTGGCGTAGTCATCGTCCGCCTCCGCGCCTTCCACCCGCCTCTGCTGCCCACTCCCGGCAATGGCTGGAAGTTGGGTTTGCTGTTTTCGGCGGTGGGTTTGCTGACGGTGTTAATTTCCACTAAGCACTATTTTGCTGTCCGTCACGATATCGATTACGATACTTACGAACCTACAGATAGGTGGGTACTGCTTTTTAGTTTGGCGATCGCACTTCTGGGAGCTGGAGTAATTTATTTTATTTTCACAGTTCCCGGCAGCCAAACTACTTTAATGAGTCCGGAATAATCCGAGTTTTGACTAAAAATATATCAAAGAGTGCGATCGCTCTGACATCACGCACCATTTTCAACAATCCTGTAGGGGCCCTTTCGCCAACAGACTATCGCGCTGCAAACAGGTTAAATAAACCCGCCCCCACCCCACGAAAAATCCCCAATTGACGCTCCGTGCAAGATATCAGATCGATGCAATTATCGTTCAAACCGATGCAAGTAGATGATGAGAAACCAAAACAGCAAAATCTGTCGCTGGCGATCGATCGATCGGCAAATGAGCGCACCTTCTTAGCATGGATGCGGGCCGCGATCGCCCTCATGGGTTTTGGCGTCGTCATCATCCGACTTCGCGTCGTGCAAATCCCCGTACAGCACCGTCACGGCACGGGTTGGAAGTTAGGTTTAGTCTTCTCTCTGGTGGGTTTAGCAACAGTGTTAATCTCAACTGGAAAATACTTTATTGTTCGCCGCCAAATTGACGATCGCACCTACGAACCGTCAGATGGGTTGATATTCCTCTTCAGTTCGGCTGTCGGCTTATTGGGGATTGGAGTAATTTATTTTATCTTTGCAGCCGCCGTGAGCCCAAGTAGTTTTGTAATACCCGATTGATTTTCAACAGGAGTTAACCATGAACAGCGATACAGTTGCCACGATCGCTTCCATTCTCATCTTAGGTGCTGCTGTCTGGGCAGCAGCATTAGTAGTGCTGGAGACTGTCGCGAAAATAGTCCCTAAATTGCTAGGCGTGACAGTCGCGATCGGGCTTTTGCTCGTTTACCTGCAATTTTACTGGGGCATCGATACCGCATATCTTTGGCAAACTGTCAAGCATTTGCCTGAAGCTTTCAATTTCTCGATCGGCGCCTAAACTGACACCCGCCAGCATTCTCAACAACCTCTCCCTCGTCGATATTTTTAGTACCGGAAAGAAAGTAGATTTAGCCGATCGCCCATAAATCAATACGCTTGGGATAAGGCTGTTTATTCCCCGGAGAGCCCCCTCGCATCCCCCCTGAATGCGGGGGGATCGGCTTTAACTGAACTGTATTGACCCGCAAAATACGGCAACTCTATCGAGTTACTAGACATTACTCAGTTTTGCTGTTAAACTACGGTAAGCCGAGCGAGTTATGAGTTATTAACGTGGAAAACGCTAAAAAAGTCAGTGAAAAGTACCAGCTTGCAGGACAACTCACCCAACAGTTGCCACAAGCTAAGGGCTTTAACGAAGTCTGGTTTAAAAAGATCAGAGGCGGGTTACTTCTGGCAATTGGATATTTGCTGTCACCGCTGTGTTGGTGGAACGACCTATTTTTCAATCTGCCAATTGCCTATGGCTTTGGGTATATCTGCAGTGGGCTTTCCCCAGAATTACTGTTTCCGGGCACAATTGTCGGCTACTGGCTTTCCAATATTGCTGGAATTCTCTTGATGCAATTCGGGGCTGTAGATGTTTTTGCAGACAAACCGAAAGAAAAAAACCTCAAAAAAGAGTTATTGACGGGTTTAGCTTCCTCAACCGCCTTCACTGTTGTCGTTGTGGCATTGATTTATTTTAAGATTCTCGATACTCCAGATATATTTTCCGGCGAGTCTGTTAACCTCAGCTCTCTTTTATCTATGATGCCCCGATCGCCTCACTTATAAGTATCGCTTGGGGTAAAACTGCTATTTTATTGAGTGCTACCCCGCTTCGCCCTGTTGCGAGTCAATCATTCGATACGTAAGTTCTATTATTAGTTGGATAGGTGCGCTATAAAACACAGTTGATCGGCAAAATTATGAACTATTTCTTACTATCATTTCTGAGCTTTTTTGTGGGCATTGTCGTGGGTTTAACAGGAGTAGGAGGAGCCTCGCTCATCACGCCAATGTTGATTTTTGTCTTTCAAGTTCCCGCATCAATTGCTATTAGTTCTGATGTCGTATCTGCCACATTAATGAAAGTTGTTGGCGGCTTCAAACACTGGCAGCAAAAAACCCTCGACTTGCAAGTAGTTAAGTGGCTGGCTTTGGGTAGCGTGCCCGGTTCCCTGGGTGGCGTGTGGATTTTGCACTGCATCAAATGCAGCGGCAATCAGGAATTAGATTGCATATTGCTCCGCTGTCTGGGAATTGCGATCGCACTAATTGTCGCTTTATCGCTGAGCCAATTACTGCTCAAAATATTTCTCCCGAATTTAAAATTGCCTTCGCCCCCTGAATGGGACTTAAATACTAATTCCGGTCGCATTTTCACAGTGAGCGCTGGAGCAATTTTGGGCTGCATAGTGGGAATCACTAGCGTGTCTTCCGGTGCGATGTTTGCACTTTTGCTGATTGCTTTTTTCCGCCTGGATGCTTCTAAATTGGTGGGTACAGATATTTCGCAGGCGGCAATTTTGTTGATGTTTACCTCTGTCGGACACCTCAGCCTCGGAACAGTCAATTGGAGTTTAGTTTTGCCAATTTGGTTGGGTTCTGTACCGGGAGTTTTGGTAGGGGCTAAATTCTGCAAAATTATGCCTCAACGCCCGCTAAAGTTTGTTATTTACGGAATGTTGGCGATGGCGAGTTGGAAGTTGTATCAAGTTTGAAAAAGGGGGGGCAAAACCGTGGGGGGCGTGTCAACAACCGCGTTAAACCCGCCCCTCCGGCAGGGGTTTAAACCCCTGCCTCAAAGCTGAAGTCCTCTGAAGAGGACTATTAACTCATTAGTCCTCTTTAGAGGACTTTCGCTTTGAGCCGGGGAATTAATTCCCCGGCGGTCTTTCGGGTTAAGCTAATACCAATGCCGCAGTAGGGTCGATCGCCCCTACAACGGATTAATAATTGCTGACTAATGCTTCGAGTTCGCTGACAGTGGGCAATTCTAAGTCTTTGAACAAAACTGTACTGAGGTAGCGTTCGCCAAAAGAAGGCTGCACAAAAACTATCAATTTACCAGCATTTTCGGGGCGCTTGCCAACTTGAATTGCAGCGAACAATGCTGCACCGGCAGAAATTCCTGACAGCAATCCTTCTTCTCTGGCTAGGCGGCGGCTGTAAGCGATCGCATCTTCGTCGCTAACTGCAATTACCTCATCAATCAACTCAACTCGCAGCACTTCCGGGATGAATCCCGCACCAATCCCTTGGATTTTGTGAGCACCAGACTTGCCTCCAGAAAGCACGGGGCTGTTAGTCGGTTCAACTGCGATCGCCCTAAAACTCGGTTTCCGCTGTTTAATTACCTCAGCAACTCCCGTAATTGTGCCGCCAGTGCCCACTCCCGCTACTAAAAAATCTACTTTACCGTCAGTATCAGCCCAGATTTCCTCCGCTGTGGTTTCCCGATGAATTCTGGGATTCGCGGGGTTGCTAAACTGTTGCAGCATGAAAGCATCGGGGGTTTCTTCGACAATTTCTTCCGCACGGGCGATCGCGCTTAACATCCCTTCATGTCCCGGCGTCAATTCCAACTGAGCACCGTAAGCTTTCAGCATCGATCGGCGTTCCAAGCTCATCGTATCCGGCATAGCTAAAATCAAACGGTAGCCCTTCGCCGCCGCAATCATAGCCAAAGCAATTCCAGTATTTCCCGAAGTCGGTTCAACTAAAATAGTTTTCCCAGGTTGAATTAACCCCGCATCTTCTGCCGCCTGAATCATGCTCGCCCCAATGCGATCTTTCACCGAAGCCGCCGGATTCATCCCTTCCAATTTCGCTACAATTGTAGCAACCACTCCCTCAGCTTGAGGAATTTTATTGAGCTGAACTAAAGGAGTTCTGCCAATTATTTGTGTAACATCTCTAGCAATTTTCATGGTTTAATTTCTCTCCAGTTAAATGTAGTACATGGGATTTGCTTGCTTCCGAACATCCCGCTGTTCGCACAAATCTTGTAATGTGTATTTTTCCAAAACGCCCCAAGATGCCTGTTGAGCTTCCTGCCAGATTTCTAGCACCGCAGTTTTTTCTATTGTTGCAGATTCCGAAACTTTTTGGGTCTGGTCGCTGCCGGATCCTTCGAGAGTCGAAAACACCTCTAGCAAAGTAATCTGCCAAGGCTCTTTCGCCAGCAAATAACCGCCTTTAGCGCCGCGCAGACTCTGGACGATACCCGCACGCCTCAGCACGGCAAGAATTTGGTCTAGATAGCGTTCCGGTATCTCTTGAAAAGCAGTAATTTCGTTCACTGTTAGGGGCGATTCTTTTGGGTGGCGGCTCGCCAGTTCCAACAGCGCTAACAAGGCATATTCTACTCTAGAAGATAGTTCCACATTCCCCACTTGCGATCGAGTTTAAATTGTACGCTATATTATAGTACACTATTCCGGTAGATATATAGGTGTTATTATCTTTTTATGACAAAAACGGTTGGATAAATCCCGTGAACAACGTAAATGTAAGCAATTTAAGCTGTCGGCACTGTCGGTATTACGAGCAGCAGGGACGCGCCCTACCATTTTTCTCGCTTGTCTCGTTCCGAGGCAGAGCCTGAGAATGAATTTCAGGAGGCTCTACCTCCTGTTTGGAGCCACAAGACAGCATTACCAGGCACGAGCCTGGTAACAATGCGGTAGCAGTGTTTTGTAGAAGCTACCCGATAGTATTTTGAGTAATACAAATTTTGTATGAGGTTGCATAGAATAGCTCTTAAGCGCGATCGCCTTCTGGCTATGTTTTCAGCTTGCTGATATTCTATGCAGCTTCAAATTAAATTGGTATTACGGATTCAGTAAAGTCACAGACATCAATCTTCAATTAGTCCAGAAAACGCTTTTATTACTTTTGTTTTAAAATCAATAAAGTAATATCATCATCAATTTCCCCATCGCCAATATGATTTCGCAGGCTTTCAATTACTCTGCAACAAATTGTCTCTGCTGAATTGTGTAGATTTTGCTTGACGACATCACCCAATCTCTCTAAACCATAGAGTTCTTTAGTTAAATTCCTTGCTTCTGTAACCCCATCCGTATAGAGCACAACTACATCTCCCGATCTCAGGTTAACTTGAGTTTGACTGATAAAATCATCAATATTTGCTTCTAGTCCAATGGGGAATCCTAAATCGATCGTGTCAATACGTTCTATTTCCCCAGTCGATCGTACTAGGATCAGCTCTTCATGTTGTCCGCTTAACTTCAGGATACCTTCTTGATAATCTAAAATAGCTAGAGTGAGATTCTTAGGAGAATTCATCCTTTGGACATTATCAAAAATAGTTGTATTAATAGTGCTGAGAAACTTAATGGGATTGGTTTCGCCGTGATTTAAGAGGGTACGAACAGCCGTTTGCACCATAATCATCAAGATGCCACTCTCTAATCCATGTCCTGTCACATCGCCAATCCCAATTTTTAGACAACCTTGGTGAGCCAGCACATCATAGTAATCACCACCCACTTCAGTGGCAGGTTCCATGAAAGCGGCAATGTCTAGTAGATTATTCTGCTTCAATTCCGATTCCTTGGGTAAAATCGTTTGTTGAAGCTGACGGGTAACTTTCAATTCTGCTCCCATACGCAAATTTTCTTCGGTCAGGAGTTGATTGAGTGCGAAAATTTCTTGATTGGCAGTTTGCAATTCACTGGTGCGCTCTGCCACTCGCTGTTCTAATTGTTTATTGACTGTTTCTAGTGCTGTAAAATAAGCCTGCAATCGTTCGACCATGCGATGGAAAGCTAGAGACAACAATTCAATTTCATCATGCTTGGCAAAATAATCTATTGGTTTTAGTAAATCATCTGAATCTCGATCGCCACTGCCAGTAATTTTTTCACATTCTTTCACCAGAGGATCGAGTCGGGCATTTAGATGGCGTACAAACAGAGCGATTACCAAAGCTAGAATAATGCCTGCTCCCAAAGCATTGGTAAGGGTAATTGTCAGCAATGGAACTAAAACTAGGGACTTAGGCACGATCGCGAGGCTAAACCAGTTAGCTCCCTGAATGCGTTGATAGGCAATGTAAGCATCATCAGTTAGGATAATGCCTTCCTCTGTTCCTTGAATTTGCGTCCATAATTTCGCTAAAACTGGCACTGTTTGATAGCTGTCTCGTCTAATCGCTTTTTCAGGTTCTGGCGGATAAGCCAGCAGTTTTCCCGATGGGCTGAGGAGAACAAAATAGCCGCCTTCTTTGGTTACTTTTCCCTGAGACCAAGTGCTCAAAGCATCGGTATCTACATCCGCTCCAGCAACGCCAATAACCTTACCTTTTTCATCGATAATGGGCTGCATGTAGCTAACGATGGTAAATCCAAACCATTGATACGGTTCAGTCCAGAGGGGTTGCCTTGTAGCTACAGGTAGTTTGTAGTAATCTTGTTGGGGGTAGTTATCTTCTTTAAATAGGTCTGCTTGGTAAATATTCTTATAGGGTGGGGGCAAGAGTCTGCCTAGAGTTACGGGTTTATTCTCATTGATGTAAAAGTAGGGGTAGTACCACTGGCGTTGGGGAATCAGTCCGTAGGGAGTTTGCCCGAGTCCAAGACCTATACTGGAATCGGGTCGGTTGGTGAAGAATTCAAGGGCAAGATTTTCATAATCCTTGGTCGTAAAAGTACCTAGTTTACGGAGGTTTTGAACAGCCAACACAAAGCCACCTATATAGGCAGATGATTGTTCCAGTTGATTCTGGGTTTCTCTTACTCTGATTGCTAATTTTACTTGGATTTGCTCCAGAGCGCGGTCTTCAGAAACTTTGTAGAACAGGAATGCCATACCACCCAAGCTCAACAGGGCTGTGCTTAAAACATAAATGAATAGTTTTGAGCCTATGGAGTTAATTCTTATACTAGGAAATGTTTTGTTTTTAGACATTGTTTTTAGACATAAGAACTAATTTTTTTGAGGGCATAACTTATAATTGGGTCGCAAATGCGGTAGAATACACGATCTTACCTAACTAAGATTACCGCAGGTCACTCATGTATGTCAACCTCCTTCTTACTCCCCCTCAGAATCTTCTTTTCTCGATCGAGTTCGGCGCACTATGCGACTCAAACACAAGAGCCGTCGCACTGAAAAAAGTTACATATATTACAGACTAAACTATATTTAACAAGCGAGGACTCAACGCTGAACAAATTGGCGATCGCATCGGACACCTAACCCTTAATGAAACCCAAAATCATGCTCGAATCAATGTAATTTTGCGCCCGATTTTAGTCATGTTAATTTCGGTTTTTAATAGTTCTTCTAGTTCCGGTGCATTGTCTCTTGTATCCCACATTCCGCACCTCAACTGTCACAATCGGTTTTTACTTAGTTTTATTGGGCAATTCAGCTATAAATTATACTTGTATACCGCATATTAACGGATGAAAAAAATTTGAAAGGCATAACTTAGCACTTAAAAAATAGATTCTTCTGAGTAATTATACTTGTGTGACACCTAGGGTGCGGAATGTGGGTTGTATCAAAGATCCCGATCGCACGCTGCCTATGGAGCGCTCAAAAAATCGGGAGAGAACAAGTGGCAAAACACAGAGGTTGGGAATATCTAAAAAAGTGCGGTTCCTCACCTCAAAGACCTCGACCTCGACATTTCTCGTTCCCTACCTCGTCCCTAAAAAAAGCAAGTGCGATCGCACTTGCCTTTGAACTTAATTGAGGAGTCGAGGAGAAAATTTAACTAATGGAATTTTAGATTATCTCCTTCCCAGAGAATTCTGAATTTGATCGAACATCGCATTGTCAGCAAAGAATTTATTTTGCACCGCATTCCAGCCGCCTACATCGGCAATTGTAAACAGTTTGCTAATTCTAGGAAACTTACTGCTAAATTCTCCGGCTACCGTCGAGTTAACAGGTCGAAAACCCACCTTAGCAAATTCTCGCTGAGCTTCCGGCGTGTAAAGATATTTCACAAAAGCCTCTGCTACTTTAGTAGTTCCATGTTTAGCTGCGTATTTATCAACTACAGCTACTGGGTTGTCAATGGAAATATTCACTTGGGGGATGATGAAAGGTTCAGTCTCGCCCTGCGTTCTTGCCAGCAGAATTTCGTTTTCGTAGTTGATCAGTACATCGCCTTGGTTTTGTTTGTAGAATGTATCAGATGCTTCGCGGGCATCTCTGGGAAGCACTGGCACGTTTTTATAAACCTGGCTGACAAAGGTGCTGGCTTGCTGTTCGCTTCCTCCGTTTCGAGTTACCGAACCCCACAAAGCTAAGAAGTTCCAGCGCGCGACACCAGAGGTTTTCGGATTAGCAGTAATTACTTTGATACCGGGTTTGGCTAAATCGGCCCAGCCTTGGATTTTTTTGGGATTTCCGGGGCGAGTTACTAATGCTGCAACTGATTTGCTCACAATTCCGTTATTGGGTACTTCTCTTTGCCAACCTGGTTTAATTAGACCGGCTTGTTGGATGCGATCGGTATCGAATTCTAAGGCTAAGTGTACGACATCGGCTTCCAAACCGCTAATCACAGCACGGGTTTGGGAACCCGAACCGCCGTAGCTTTGGCTGATTGTGACATTCTGGTTGTTTTCCCGCTTCCACTTGGCGACGAAGCCGGGAACAATCCTGTCGTAGGCGGATTTGGTAACAGCAAAGGAAACTAAGGTGAGTTCGACATCTTTAGGTTTTGGCTGACCGATCGCAGTCTGAGGGATTAACCAGCTAAAGCCTAAACCTACTGCAAAAAAGAAAGCAAAAACTCTGACTATGGACGATTTACGAAACTCGATCGACTTTAAAGAACTCACTGAAAAACCAGCTTTTTTCTTTAAGGATTGCAAGACATTATCTTTGAGATGATGGTACTGCATTTATGCTTCTTAGTTCCTCTTATTTTTTCTCAGGTGGATTGAGCGCAAAATTCACTGTAATGTGTAATGCGCTGGGTATAGAGCAAATGCAGCCTGATGAGATTTGCCCAGATCATCTATAAGATTTTGCTGCTGTGGCAATTCTTCTTGGCAATAGCGGCAAGATTGATATCATGTCCGGTCAACTACCCGCAATAAAAACTGTTTGTAGTGAGGACTTCAGTCCTCTGAAGAAGCGGACTAAAGTCCGCACTACGAACCTTACTTCGCGGCGATCGATCTGTTGAGACCTGATATGAATGACTGTTTTGCTAGCTATTGGGCGATCGCACTCAAGTACCTATCGCCAGCTCTCTCTACTTAATTTAATAGATTACACGATTTACTACTTAATGTCTATAGGCAAACAGTAGTTAATTTTTGGTTTAATTCTGGAGCCGGAGGAGCGATCGCAATTTAATGCCCGCAACACTACCCCACTCTCGCAGCAGCAATCTACAGCCAACGGTGCAAACTGGTGGAAGCAATGCCGCTAAAAAAGCGCTGACAACTGTTAACAGTTAATATCCTTTTATATTTCGTAGTGCCACACCTCTGAAGGTTGCAGAACAATCCGGTGGAGCGGCAGACGCTCAATCAAACCTTGCTGCTCAAAAATACCGAGGGTGCGAGTGACAGTTACGCGACTTGTACCGAGGATTTCTGCAATGTCCTGATGCGTTAAAATCATATCGATCAGATGTCCTTGCTCTACCTCAGAACCAAACCTCTTAGCCAGCCAAGTCAATAGTTTATAGAGCATAAAATCAACTTTTTTATAACCTCGCAGTACAATAAAATCTTCAGCCTGCTGAATGTGATTGAGCAAAATATCTCTATTTAGCCAGCGCTCGGCAGATAAGAGAATTGCCTCGACTTTAGTCAGGCATTCAATTTGAAAAGGATCGCATTTTGATATCGGTTTGCCGATCGTATCACCAGGCCCCCACAATCCCAAAGTGATAATTGTGCCATCTTCAAGCCAGGTAACAGTTCGCACTACTCCAGTTGCAATTTGCCACAGAGCATTACTTCTATTGGGCAAGTGCGAGCGGCGAGAAAATATATGTCTGCTCGTTTCATCAAAATTTCTAGTGGAAAGTGAAGCAATAGTCATAGCTAGTTACTGAAGGAATCCAAGTTAGTTCGTACAATTGCAGTCTCGCCGTGTTTCGGTTTTACAGTATCGCCAGCGCCCAAAGTTTAAGCTGCATAAACCAGTCATGACTGACGCATTAAAAACAAAGAAACCGGGTTTTTTGCCCTGTCTTCTGGGTGTAATGAAGTATTTCGGTAAAAAAACCGGTTTCTGACCTCCCCTGCGTCCAGGACTAGCAGTATTGTTGTGGCATTATTACACATAATACTCTAATCCGACCGAGTTACAGTAGTTAATGAGAAAAAAAATTCCTTCTCCAGCCCTTTCTAAGCTGCCTCCGATATTTTCAGCGAAACTAACGGTACTGCTTGTCTGACTTGTTGCCGCAGCGGAATCTCGATCGAGAATTCCGTCCCCAATCCCGGTGTCGAATCGCAGCGCAGCGCACCCTTGTGCTTTTCTACGACAATTTTATAGCTGATTGACAGTCCCAATCCTGTCCCTTTTCCGCTCGGTTTCGTCGTAAAGAACGGGTCAAAAAGCCGTTTTTTGACATTTTCTGCCATGCCGGGGCCGTTGTCAGATATCCGCACAATTATTTTGTCTGGAATTGAATATTCTGTGGTGATGGCGATCGCGATCGGATTGGCTTTCGCTGCTTTGGGATCGCGATCGAGGTTGTAAGTTTCAAGGGCATCGATCGCATTAGCCAGAATATTCATAAACACCTGATTTAATTGTCCGGCATAGCACTCAACCATTGGTAAATTGCTGTAGTTTTTAACAATCCCGATCGGCGGGCGATCGGCTGTAGCTTTTAGCCGGCTTTGCAGAATTAGCAAAGTGCTGTCAATGCCTTCATGGATGTTGACAGGTTTCATTTCGCTTTCGTCCAAGCGAGAAAAATTCCGCAAAGATTGGACAATTTGAACAATGCGATCGGCTCCTATTTTCATCGAGGACAGAATTTGCGGCAAATCTTCGCTCATAAAATCAAAGTCAATATTTTCTAAATGCTCTGAAATTTCCGAGTGAGGGTATAAATAGTGTTTCTGGTAGAGTTCTACCAACTCCAACAAATCCTTAGCATATTCGCTGGCGTGGTGGATGTTGCCGTAAATAAAATTAATAGGATTGTTAACTTCGTGGGCGACACCAGCAACCAATAAACCCAAACTAGACATTTTCTCCTGCTGGATCAGTTGAGTTTGAGTTTGCTGCAGCTCTTGCAAAGTCTGCTGTAGCTGTAGAGATTTAGCCCTGCGTTCTGCCGCTACTTTTTCAATGCGATCGGTATAATTGAGCAAGCTCAATAAATAACGGGTTGCTGCTAGAGTTAAAACTGTCCCGAAAACTAAAACAGTCAGCGATCGCCAATATTTTACAGGATTAATGTACTCCGGCGTTACCAGAAATCGCAGCAACCACCTGCGGTTTTCAATATTGAGGATGCGAGTGCAACTGCTGCCGTCCGGGCAGTAAATTGTTTCCCCTATTTGTAGTTTATTTTTAATTTTTTCGTCCGTGATTATCCTTTTTGTCTTCGATTCGTAAAAGGCGAGAAATCTTTCGGATTCAGGAGCCATAGCATCTTGAAGGTACAGGTTTACAGACTTGAGTATACTTTCCTGCACGGCCGATTTAACAATTGCATCAACTAGCAAAATGCCGAGAGTAAAGCCTTGCAAATTTTCTTGTTCCAAAGCAGGTAATTTTGGTGGCAATACAGCAGCATCGCCAAGATCGAGTTGACTAAAAATTGGCTGAAACACGAAAATGCAGGGTTGATTTTGTGCTGGCAATATTTGGCGATCGGTAGCGATAATTTCTTGTCTTTTTGCTGCTTTTTCTAAAGCTAGCCGATTCGGAGTCAAATCTAAACCTAAATCTATTTCATCTGTCAGGAATTGTTGAGAGTCAGAAATGCGGGGCAGCCACGCGATCGCCTTCACGCTCGGATGGCGGTACAAAGCAGAATCAACAAATTTTTGAAACTCCGGTTGTTTCTCCCCGTCAAATGTGCTGTAAAAAGCTCCCGCGGCCCGAATTATTTCTACACTGCCGCTAACATCTCTCTGGATGCCTGTAGCTATTTGATCCAGCCGCTCTTGCAGTTCGGCTTGCATGATTTTGTATTCCCAATTGTACGCGACTGAACAGGCGATCGCAGACAGTCCCAATCCCGCACAAAGTGTTAACACTACTTGGATGTGGCGGCGATAACCAAGTAAAGTGCTAGCCGCTAAATCTAACAATTTGTTAGCAGTCATATTCTTCACCTATCTTTTTTATAGTTCTTCCAACCCGCTCCAGGAAATGAATATTTTTTATCATTTTTTCTCATTCCCAGGCTCAACCTGGGAATGAATGCCTGGAGGATCTGCCTCGAATTTAGAGGCACAAGACAGCATTACCAGGCATCAACCTGGTAACGATGTAGTAGTGTGTTGTAGAGGCTCCCGATATAATTTAGAGTAAGATTCCGCGGCTCATTTTAAATAGAATAAGCGGGAAAAACCATCGCCTGTTTGGGCTTGACGTAAACCTGCTGCTCTCGCTTTAACTGTAGATAATCGAACCGATCGCGGCTGACGTAAGCTGTCACCGTCTGACCCGATTCTAACACTAACTCGGTTTGAATTTCCCGCCCTAAATGAATGATGCGGCTGACTTTTGCCAACGCAAAACCAGACTCCGGCTTAGTTTTAATTTCCACGTCATGGGGGCGCAAAAACACTAATTCAGAATGAGCAGCTCCATTATTTTGAGCCGTTGTACCGTTGCTGGCGAACAAACCCGCAGCATTCGGCAGCACATTGACTGGCCCGATAAAACTCATCACAAAAGCTGATGCCGGTTTGTCGTAAATTTCCGCAGGAGTGCCAACTTGTTCGACTCTACCTTTGTTCATCACCACAATTTCGTCGGCTACTTCCATCGCTTCTTCTTGGTCGTGAGTCACAAAAACTGTGGTGATGTTAACTTCTTTGTGAAGGTTGTGCAGCCACGATCGCAATTCTTTTCTAACTTTAGCATCTAATGCTCCAAAAGGCTCATCTAGCAGCAGCACTTTCGGTTGAACTGCAAGAGCTCTCGCCAAAGCAACCCGCTGCCGCTGGCCTCCTGACAGTTGCGAAGGGTATCTGTCGCCCAAACCTTTTAACTGCACTAACTCCAAAAGTTCGTCAACCCGCTTGCTAATGGTGCTTTGAGGAACTTTGCGAATTTCCATAGCAAAAGCAATATTTTTCTTGATAGTCATGTGTTTAAACAGAGCGTAATGTTGAAACACAAAACCGATATGCCGTTCCTGCACCGACTGCTGGGTAGCATCCTCGCCAATCAAGTAAATATGACCCGCATCCGGCGGTTCTAGCCCCGCAATCATTCTCAGCAAAGTTGATTTCCCGGAACCGGAAGGCCCCAACAGCGCGACTAGAGAGCCGCTTTTGATTTCCAAACTCACGTTGTCAATGGCGTGAAAGGAGCCAAAGTGTTTCGATACGTTTTGAATTGTAATGCTCATGACATTTTTTACCTATTTTAGGAGTTGAAGATATTAACTCCGTATAATTGATGGGCTTACAGTAGTATATCCTGAAATTAATATTTAGCAACTGTAACTTTTTGTATAGTATTTGGAGACGCCGCTGGTGGGGACGCCGCTGGAAAGTTGCCAGATGTGGGAGTATCGGTGGCGTGCGAGCACCGTCAGCACAATGGTTTTCAGTCCGCGGAGGCGGACTTGGTATGTGTAGCCCCGACTTCCAGTCGGTAGGCTTAGCAGCCAGATTATTTGTAGCCAGGGCGATATAGAAGATTTTAGGTACGAATTGCTCTATCTGAGGTGCGATCGCCCGCAATTTATATGACAATAGTTAGTTCATCAGCCTACAGGCCTCAGCTTTGAAAAACTACCAAAATAGTAAATTCTAACAAAAACAGCACTATGGGAAAACCAACAGGCTTTATCGAATTCTTGCGGGAATTGCCCTCCGAGCTCTCACCAGTCGAAAGAGTCCACAACTGGGACGAATTTCACCTACCGATGGAGGAAGACAAACTCCGCAGCCAAGGCGCGCGCTGCATGGACTGCGGCATTCCATTTTGCCACACCGGCAGCATCATCAGCGGGATGGCAAGCGGCTGCCCGATTAACAACCTCATCCCCGAATGGAACGACTTAGTATATCGGGGACTGTGGAAAGAAGCCCTAGACAGACTGCACAAAACCAACAACTTCCCCGAATTCACCGGCAGAGTCTGCCCTGCGCCCTGCGAAGGCGCTTGCGTGCTCGGCATCAACAACCCGCCGGTGACAATTAAAAACATCGAAGCCTCAATCATCGATAAGGGCTGGGATGAAGGCTGGATTACTGCTGAACCTCCAGCCAAACGCACCGGCAAAAAAATCGCCATCATCGGTTCCGGGCCCGCTGGTTTGTCGGCTGCGGCGCAATTGAACAAAGCCGGTCATTTGGTAACTGTATACGAAAGAGCCGATCGACCGGGAGGCCTGTTAATGTACGGCATCCCCAACATGAAGCTAGACAAGGAACAAGTCGTGATGCGCCGCCTGAAAGTCCTGGAAGCTGAAGGCGTGAACTTCGTTTGCAACACCGAAGTCGGCAAAGACTTACCAGCCGAACAACTGCTAAAAGAATACGACTCCGTTGTCCTCTGTACCGGCGCCACCAAACCCCGCGACTTAGGAATAGAAGGGCGGGAATTAAAAGGCATCCACTTCGCGATGGACTTTTTGACAGCCAACACCAAAGCAGTGTTAGACAAGAGCACCAACGGCAACTTCATCTCCGCCGAAGGCAAAGACATCGTGATTATCGGCGGTGGCGACACCGGCACCGACTGCGTGGGCACCTCCATCCGCCACGGCTGCAAAAGCCTGGTACAGCTAGAAATCCTGCCCAAACCGCCCTCGGAACGCGCGGCCAACAATCCCTGGCCCGAATGGCCCAAAGTCTACCGCTTGGATTACGGCCAAGAAGAAGCGGCAGCGAAATTCGGCGATGACCCCCGCGGCTATCTCACCACCGCCACGAAGTTCGAGGGCGACGAAAACGGCAACGTCAAAGCCGTGCACACTGTTGAGGTAGAGTGGGCGAAAAACGAGAAAGGGCAGTTCATTCCCAAGCAAATCGCCGGAACCGAGAAAGTGTTGCCGGCGCAGGTTGTGCTGCTAGCGATGGGCTTCCTGGGCCCGGAACAGCCGTTGCTGGATGCCCTGGGATTGGAACGCGACGCGCGCAGCAATGTGAAGGCGGAGCACGAAAAGTATGCAACCAGCATTCCGGGAGTGTTTGCGGCGGGGGACTGTCGCCGGGGACAGAGTTTGGTGGTTTGGGCGATTAATGAAGGGCGCGGCGTGGCCCGGGAGTGCGACCTTTATTTGATGGGTGAAACCGATTTGCCTTAGTAGGGTTTACAGGACACGGCAGTGCCGTGTCCCTACTTATGTAGAGCAACCGCCGATCTACTTATTTTGCTAAAATACAAGTACCTACACAACTTAACTTTGATAGATTGTTCAGGTTGCCCGCAAAAAATCTACTAAATTAAAAATTTATGACTACTCATCCTACCAACCGCGCCACAACTCTCAAAACAGCTTTTCGAGTCTGTAATACCGACCCATTAGAAGGAGAAGATCTCGAACACTACTACGTCGATTTATCAGAAGTTCGCAAAACAAAAGCGATCGCAAGTATCAGTACCCGTTTGGAGTTTCAAGAATCCGAACAGTTTACCACAATCTTGTTTACAGGACATTCAGGCTGCGGCAAAAGTACAGAATTGAAACTGATCCAAAAGCAGTGGGAAAAAGATTATCGCATAATTTATCTGGAGGTTAACGAAGAAACAGATATTAATGATGTCAGTTATACGGACTTATATTTAATTGTCATCAAGCAAGTTGAGTTTGAATTACGGAAACTTAAACTTCAATTAGATGACAAGCTGAGGAAAAATTTTGAAGCTTGGTTTAAGGATGTTACCGAAGAAACAGAACAAACTGTAGAAAGTTCTGTGAGTATCGAAGGAGAAGCAACCTTGGGGTCAGAAGCTCCTTTTTTGGCTAAGTTGCTGGTGAAATTGCTGGCACAAATTAAAGGATCTGACAGACGAAAAAAAAGCATTCGCCAAATTTTAGAAAAGGATGTGTCTCGTTTAAAAGCTGATATTAATTTGTTGTTAAATGATGGTACAAGACAACTACGCAACAAGTTTCCGAACTATAAAGGTTTTCTGATTATTTTTGATAATTTAGACCGCGTTTCTCCAGAGGTTGGAAACCATTTGTTTTTTGATTATGCGGCTCAACTTCAACAACTGGATTGTACGATAGTTTACACAGTCCCGCTTTCAGTTCTTTATTCTGCTAAAAATCTCAATAATAATTTTGGCAACCCCCACATTGTCCCGATGGTCAATATTTATGAATTCGATCGAGATAATTGTGACTTAAACTACAACCAAGCAGGCTTAAATGCTATTGCTAGCTTAATCGAGCGCCGCGTGGAAGTTGACAAGATATTTGAGTCGCGGGAAGAATTGCTAGAATTAGCAAAAGCTAGCGGAGGCCATGTTCGCCAACTCATACGGATGATGCGGACAGCTTGTTTGACTGCCAGCACTAACGGTAATGCTAAAATAACTGCCGACGATGTTATTTATGCAGTCAAACAAGAACAATTTAATTTTGAGCGAATTATCCCGCAAAATCATTACCCGGTTTTAGCTGAAACTTGTTTGACAAAAAATATTACTAAAGATGATGTCGGTCAATTAATGTTATTCAACACTTCTGTTTTGGAATATAACGGCAAAAATCGATGGAACTATCCGAATCCGGTGGTGAAGCAAAATGAAGAATTCCAAAAAGCCCTCCGAGATGCCAGCCAATCCAATGTTAACCCATAACGATCGAAATTCACAACTTGCGCGACTTATAGCAGCAAATCAGCAAATATTTACTGAACTTTTGACCTTCGTTGATTTTGCGGACAAGTTTACGATCGCATTTGTAGAAGTTAATTTTAATGCTGAGGCTGAGTTTTTAATTGAAGGTTTAAAAAAACATCCCATTTCTCAAGAAAATCAATTTGAAGTTTTGAGTTTTGATGAAAATTTGCGCTTTCTGCTAGATGAAATTGTCAAAATTTTACCGACAATTAAGCGAGAAGCCAATAAAGAATTAGTTTTAATTGTGCGAGGATTGGAAAAATCTATCGGCAAATTTGCTGAATATCCTCCGGTTTTACAAGACCTCAATTTTGTACGAGATGCTTATAAAACCAGAGTTCCCCATCCGATGCTATTTGTTTTGCCAGACTATGGGATTACTCGTTTGGCGAAGTTTGCACCGGATTTTTGGTCGTGGAAATCTGCCGTATTTTTGTTTAAAACTACTCAATCTACTAGAGATGATGCCGTTGCTCGAACTCTCGATTCGGAAAGGAGTTTTAGGACTTTAAAGACACCAGAAAAACAAGAACGAATTGAACTTTTAGAGTTTTTGTTGATGGAGTACAAGCCGAGTCATTCTGGAACGGAAAAAAATCCTAGTGCTTGCAGCAATATTTTGCATCAATTAGGAGTTGCTTATCTCAGTCAAGGAAAGCCGCTTAAAGCGAGGGAGTATTTAGAACCAGCTTTGGAGTTGACTAAGGAAAGTGGAAATATATCGCTGCAAGCTGAAGTTTACAATGAGTTGGGTGCATCTTATCGGCAAGAGGGACAATTTTCGGTGGCAATGAGTGCCTATCAAGCATCGCTGGAAATCGCCCAAAAACTGGGAAACCGTCGCGGTGAAGCTAATGCTTTGTATGATTTGGGGAATGTCTGTCAGGATTTGCGAGAGTGGGAAAAGGCAACTGTTTTTTATCAGCAATGTTTAGAAATTGAACAAGCCATCGGAGATATTTACTCTCAAGCAAGTACCTACCAGCAGTTAGGATGGGTGGCAAAAGAAATGTGGAATTTGACTGAAGCTGAAGGTTATTATCAAAAAGCTTTGGAAATTTTCAGCGAATATGGCGATCGCTCTGGTATGGCAAGTAGTTGGGGAGTATTGGGAGATATCGAGCGAAATCGCGGCAATTGGGATGAAGCTGAGAGATTGTACCGGCAATCTTTGGGATTAAGGACAGAATTGGGCGATCGCTCTGGTATGGCAACAAGTTGGGGAGTATTGGGATATATCGAGCAAAATCGCGGCAATTGGGATGAAGCTGAGAG
>NZ_JAEQCI010000186.1:0-7252 GCF_020738565.1 Microcoleus sp. PH2017_12_PCY_D_A
TCGCGCTGCTGTAAGGTGGCTGTCATGGTTTTATGATTGCTTTATTTGGTTTTCAATGTTCGTGACGGCTTTGTGTTCCGCCATGTAAATTAATATAAAGCTTTTATTTCGGTTTGTAAAGGGGTATTAAGCACAGTTTTTGTTATGAATGTCATAAGTATAGCTGATACAAAGTTGTAAAAGTTGCTGTCTAAGGGTTTCAGAAGCAAGCCGGGGAATTTGCAGGCGATCGCACCAACAAAAAAAATGCTCATAATTTAGCTGGGTAACGAGATTCGGGACTGGCGCGAGTGTTAAGATAGATGAAGGATTGCGATCGCCAACCGCAAAACTCGCACTCACAGATATATGTTGTTTCGTAAGTCCGATCGATAAAAATCCCAAGGAATGTCCCGCACCGTCACCTACAGCCCTGCTTATACGCTGGTTCCTACCTACGAGTGTTTTAACCGCTGCACCTATTGCAATTTTAGGGCCCAACCGCTGCAAAGTCCTTGGCTGACACTCCCAGAAGCCGAAAAACAGCTCAAATTACTCCAAACTCAAGGTGTCATTGAAATTCTCATTCTCAGCGGCGAGGTACATCCCCAGAGTCAACGGCGAAAAGCTTGGTTTCAGCGGATTTACGATTTGTGCGAACTGGCACTTAGTCTCGGATTTTTGCCGCATACTAATGTGGGGCCGCTCAGCTTTCAGGAGATGGCCGAGTTAAAACAGGTGAATGTCTCGATGGGGCTGATGGTAGAACAGGTTTCACCCGATTTGTTGCAAACCGTTCACAGACACGCACCGAGTAAAGTGGCGGCGCTGCGGCTGCAACAGTTAGAATGGGCTGGGGAATTGCAGATTCCGTTTACCACTGGTTTGCTGCTGGGAATTGGGGAAACTGAGGCGGATTGGATTGAGACGTTGGAGGCGATCGCCCGGATTCATTCGCGCTACAATCACATTCAAGAAGTTATTTTGCAGCCTCACAGTCCGGGAAACAAGCAAAGTTGGGACGGCGAAGTTTTTGATGCTACAAAAATGCCACAAGTAATTGCGATCGCCCGCAGCATTTTACCATCTGAAATCTCGTTACAAATTCCGCCGAATTTAGTTGCACAGCCCGAAATATTGCTAGCTTGTTTAGAAGCAGGTGCGAGAGATTTAGGAGGAATTGGGCCGCTGGATGAAGTTAATCCAGATTATCCTCATTTGCAACACCAAACTTTAACAGAAATTTTAGCAGCAGCCCGATGGCAACTCGTGCAGCGTTTGCCTGTTTATCCTCAATACGATAACTGGCTGCCGCAGAGATTGCAAACTGCTGTCAAACAATTGAAAGTTAGAAATATTTATCAAATATGAATTGTCCCAAGGTTCGTAGTGAGGACTTTAGTCCGCATCCAAATCAGCGGACTAAAGTCCTCACTACGAACCTTTTTGGGAAAAAATAGCATTTTTATCGAACAGTATGTTTGCCGATTAAATCTATTTTAAATCAAAGAACTGCCACCATCAATCCAAACTTCAGTACCTGTGATAAAGCTGGAGGCATCGGACACCAAAAATAAAACTAATTGAGCGATTTCTTCGCTGGAACCTGCGGTATTATCAGTCAACGGAATCACATCTTTAATACAATCAGCCGGGACTAGGATGCGATCGAGATGGCGCTTAACGGTACTTTGATCGATCGCAGTCAGCACTCCACCCGGACATATCACATTGACTCGGATTTGGCTGGGTGCAAGTTCTAGCGCCAGCATTTTTGCAAAAGCTACCTGCGCTGCTTTGGTGCAAGCGTAAGCTGTAGCCCCAACTTTCCTGAAACTTCTGGTGCCGTTAATCGATGATGTAATGACGATGGAACCTCCTTGTTTTTTGAGATAAGGAACAGCATACTTAACCGTCAAAAAAGTTCCTGTGAGGTTGATGTTAATTGTCCGATCCCATTCATCCGGTTCTATCTCTTCTATCGGCGACCAGACACCATTAATCCCCGCATTTGCGAACACAATATCAATTCTTTGATATTCGTCAAAAATTGTTTCAAATGCCTGCTGCATATGCTTAGAATCAGCCACATCTGCGGCAATCGCCAGCCCGCAGCCTCCTTCACTGGTTAACTGGCGGACGGTTTCTTGTCCTGTTTCTAAAATGCGATCGATAATAGCAACTTTTGCGCCTTCTTGGGCCATTAAGATTGCTGCTGCACGTCCAATTCCCGACCCGCCGCCCGTAATCACGGCAACTTTTTCTGCAAGTTTCATAATTTTTTATGTAAATAATTTTGGGGCGCGATCGCCTAAAAGTAAGATTAGAGAGAGAGGACCCAAGTCCGATGCTGCGAACAGGCTTTAATCAGCAAAAATAAGAGATAGCGAAGTAAAAAATGATTTGATACGACCATCGTAGCCGTAAGGTGCGCACTGCGCACCCTACTTCAGACAGAGGATTCCGTCAAGATTTAGGTCATGCTTAGGGCTGAGGAACCCAGACAGAAACTGAACCGGCGTTGCACCTAAAATCAGCCCAACCATCGTCATTAGTTGCGATCGGTTCTTTGATGTGTTCGGTGATGTCAATATAAGTTCGATTCGGCTGTCCGACTTCCATAAACTTAGTACCATCGCCTCCATTACTCAGTACCACAGCCATACCGCCCGGATGTTCTTCATCTCCGAGTCGCGTCCAGCCAATAGTGTTCGCGTGGTCGAAGTAATCGTACTGATTCCCGTAGGAATAAGTTTGGCGCGCGAACAAAAATTTATCGAGAATCCCTTGATGTTTTTCTAACCAAATCTCGTATTCGTTGCCATCTTTTCCTTTGTCCTTATAGTTAGCCCCGTAATAATCCGGGTAAAAAATGCACGGATATCCTTCACATCGCAGCAAAATTAAAGCGTAAGCAAGCGGTTTAAACCAAGCCTCGACAACTGATTCTAGAGATTGCAAAGGCTGCGAATCGTGGTTGTCAACCAAAGTAACGGCGAGGGTTGGTTGCTGTTGGACGAGGGTGTTATCAAAAATTGTTCGCAAGTCGTAGCTGTTACCGGCTTTGCTAGCAGCGTGGAAGTTGTAGTGGAGGGGCGCGTCAAATAAGGATACTTTACCGTCCGTTGCTTGGATAAAGTAGTGCAAAGCTTCCACTTCGTAAGACCAATATTCACCGACGGCAAATAGGTCGCGTTTGGCATAGTTGCGGACGTGTTCCAACCATTCTTGGAAAAATTCTGCTGCTACGTGTTTGACGGCATCGAAGCGAAAGCCGTCAACGTTTGTTGTATCGACATACCACTCGCCCCAGTATTTTAATTCGCCGGTGACTTCTGGGTTGTCCATATCTAAATCGCAACCCATGAGGTAGTCAAAGTTGCCCTTTTCTAAGTCTACCCCTCGATCGAATTCTTTGCCTTTTAGCAGGTAAACGGCATGGGTTTCTGTGTTGTAAACGTTGTAATCAATAGCGTCAAAATGCCACCAATGCCACTCCATGCTGGAATATTTTTTGTCGCGACCTGGGAAAGTAAAATGCGTCCAAGCTTTGATTTTTTGATATTCGCCTACGGTGTCATTGCGGTTGTCTGGATTGAAGGGTGTGGCTTCGGCTTCTTCTTCTGCATCGGCACCTAATTTGTGGTTGAAGACAACATCGGCATATATCCGAATTCCGGCATCTTGTGCAGCTTTGATCGCACGCAAATATTCATCTTTTGTGCCGTATTTCGTGCGTACCGATCCTTTTTGATCGAATTCACCTAAGTCAAATATATCGTAGACGCCATAGCCCACATCCATACCGCCGCCGGTTCCTTTATAGGCGGGCGGCAACCACAGGGATGTTACACCAATTTTTGCTAAATCTTTTGCAGATTCTGCTAGCTGATTCCACAAGTTCCCATCAGCGGGGTTGTACCAGTGGAAATACTGCATCATGACGCCGTTGAGTTGAGACATACTGAGTTTCTCCTGTTTGGTAAAGTTGTCAGATATATTTTTGTTCGTTGCCGATCGCTCTTAATATCTCTGCAACCTACGATCAATACTTATCATAAAATCTTGGGTTCTATCAGGGGATCTATCTGTTGACAGATTGACATTTAACTATATTTTGGGTTAACTGTTTTTTTAGCATATGTAACCTAGCAAAAAATATGTTCTAGGAGTTGTGAATTTTGGCTCTCCTGAGTTTGTGGTGATAAACAAACCGCATATCCTTGACTCCCAGGGCATCACAGAATCGCGAACAGTTGTGTCTGATACCGTATCCACCATAAACCCAGGAGAGCCTGAATTTTGTCTTAGAAATCTGCTCGATCTTATTTCCGTATGAAGGAAGACAATCAAATTGGTTTGTAGTGAGGACTTAAGTCCTCTGATTTTTGATGCGGACTGAAGTCCTCACTACGAACGTGATTTTTGATGCGGACTGAAGTCCTCACTACGAACCTGGTAGATGATTCTTCGATTTGGCGATCGCACAACCACCTCTTAACTGTAAATTATCAAGCTGTTGCAGGTTCTGCGGCTACTCGCTCAATCTTAGTAGTCCAAGTACCGTCGATCGCCAATTCGAGCAATCTAAATCCCGGCGGGATTTCGTCAAGGATAATCGGATGGCTTTTGGGTAAAAGTTGGATGCAGGTGCTGGGTGTCCCCAAGTAGGTAACTGAGCCTCGCTGTTGCTGAAATTCTTGGTGAATGTGCCCGGAAAGGACGATTTTGATTTGAGGGTATCGATCGACAATTGCGAAAAATTCACCGGCATTGTGCAGCATCATGCTGTCCATGATTTCACAGTCGATCGGCAAAGCATGATGGTGCAAAGCAATCGTAACAGGTCGATCGCCGGTTTGTTGCAGTTGAGAGTCGAGCCACTGCAAGCTTTCTGGGGAAAGTCGCCCGCCGTCGCATCCGGCTTCCACACTCGAAAGCAGCAGAAACTGCCAGTTTCCCAGCATCCACGATTTTTGTGGGGAAATCGGCGGCCCCTTTAAGATTTCTGCCATAACACCGATGTTGTCGTGGTTTCCCGGTATCCAGTAAGCGGGAATTCCGAGGGGGGCGATGAGGGAGACGAGGCGCTGGTAGGATTCCGGTGTTTCATCTTGGGATAAGTCGCCTGTCAGCAGCAGTAAGTCGGGCGGCGGCTGTATCTGTTGCAGGCGATCGAGAACTGCTTGCAGGGTGCGGGTTGTCGAGATTCCTTTCCATTGTCGATCGAGCTCTGCAAACAAGTGAGTGTCGGTGATTTGGGCGACTTTGAGGGGAGAAGCTGGTGTCATGGCTGCTGTTGCTGGCGATCGAGCTATTTCTAGATTAGCCTGGGATGGGGTTTTGGGGGCGATCCTCTTTTGCAAGCTTCGCTAACGAACTTTGGGCGATGGAAATTTTTGAGAGATATGTTGAAATAATCAGGATTTAGTGTATTATCGTATAACGTCAATTTTCTGACGTAACGGCGGCATAGCCAAGTGGTAAGGCAGAGGTCTGCAAAACCTCCACCCCCAGTTCAAATCTGGGTGCCGCCTTTATTTTTATGTGTTTGCTCAAGCTTCAATCTACGAGTTTGCAAGGTTTATTGGATTGTAACGGAGCGTGTATCGCGCACAATCAATCACAATCAAACATAGAAAGTAATGCAAATTTAATGCAATGGAAAATCAAGCAAGTTCAGCAAGGTTGAATCAGGCTAATGGAAGGCTAAAAGCGGCGAGGGTAGGTGTTCGCATTGAAGAAAGGGGCGATCGCCTTTGCTTGCGAGCTACATTGCCCTTTTTTTAGCTAGTCTCAAAGACGAGATGAGCGAAAACCGTTAATTGAGGATTGAGCCAGACTTCTCAGTGGCCTAGCCATAAGGCTTAGAAAGCGATGCGGATAAAAGGACTTGAACCTTCACTCCTTTCGGAACCAGAACCTAAATCTGGCGCGTCTGCCAATTTCGCCATATCCGCATTTTGACATTTAAATATTATAACACACAGCATAGCCATGTGTCAACATCCAAAAACCCGGTCATTTTTGCACGCCGGGTTTATTGAGTTATAGGCACAGCAATTTTCCGTATTTTTAACTCATTACTTAGTTTTGCCCGATCGCCTTCCAAGTGATTTCGTCAACCACACCGTCAGCAGTCAAACCCTTATACTCCTGAAATTTCTTGACAGCCGTAGCAGTGCGAGCGCCAAAAATGCCGTCGATCGGGCCTGGATCGTAACCCTGTACTTCCAAACGCACCTGTAGCGTCTTCACCTTAGAACCGGCAGCACCTTTAGTCAGAGCAGTTGCAGGATTGCTGGGAACAGGATCGCTGTTCTGAGTGGGAGCATTTCCCTGCAAATTTTCAGAAGCTTTAGCAGCCGGATCTGCGGCTAAAGCTGTCCAAGTTTCTTTGTCCACGATGCCGTCGGAGTTCAACCGCTTAGACTGCTGAAAGGCACTGACAGCGGATGTGGTGCGAGAACCGTAGGAACCGTCGATCGTGCCGATCGCGAAACCGTGAACCAGCAACCGCTGCTGTATGGCGGCAACTTCTGGGCCGTCTGCTCCTGCGGAGATAGTTTTTTCCTTTCTCACAGGCTTTTGCTCTCCTGCATAAAAAGGCTTGTTAAACATATCTCCTTGGGTAGTTGCCTCCGGCTGTACCGACGCACCCGGATCGGCGGGAGCTGTAAAGTCTCTGCGGTACTGTTGTTCCTGCACAAAGGGTTTGGACTCGAAGGCTGCATTTGCCTTTTTAGTCAGCCCTGGAGCGAGCAGAGCGAGCACGCTGAAAATCGTAACAGTAGTTACACGCATAAGTTTCATCCTGTTGGTGAGGTTTGACAAGGTTTCCCTGTTTTCTATGTTTCTCAATCTCATTGTATTACCCGGACAGCTTTCTGAGAAATATAGTAGAATGCCGAAGGAAGTTCGGCCGCCGATTCTGTAACCGATTTAACGGATGGTTTGAAAGTAATTTTTTGATTAACCGCTTCGAGGCGAACGACAGAAAGAAAGTTCGGCAGCAAATGCCAGTAAAGGATGCAACGGATAGAAGGAGAAAGGTATAGCCTTTCGAGCTCTCATATGAGGTATGACTGGGCATAGGGCATAGGGCATAGGGCACGCAAGCATACCTCACCATGCTTGAGAACCGCTATATGTTGTTGCGATGAAAGCGCTCTTTCTTATAGAACCCATTTGAGATCTTTTTAGGCGGCTAGTCGCTTGAGCATCAGCCGAATAAAGCATAGTTTGAGCTTGGCGTTGGAACGTTCGAGTGTGC
>NZ_JAEQCI010000187.1:0-8195 GCF_020738565.1 Microcoleus sp. PH2017_12_PCY_D_A
GAGGCAAGCGAGTTAGTATTTAAGTCGCAATTAATCGAGCAAAAAACACCATTTTCCAACAAATCTTACAGTCCTCTTCAGAGGACTTTTGCTAGGAGGCAGGGAATTAATTCCCTGCCGGACTGTGAGGCAAGCGAGTTAGTATTTAAGTCGCTCTTAGATGGTTTTCTATGAACCTTCGGGTGGATTCGGATGCCACCGGGCAGGCCGATCGTCCTCATGAGTAATCTGTTCTAAATGCGAATTTACAGTGTTTTGCAAATGATGTTCCTTTTGATTGAGAACATAAGGGACTGCTTGTTCTAGCTGTCTTTGTCCTAAAGAAAATACTCCATATCCTTCCTGCCAGCCAAATTTATCTGGATTTCGTAAAGTTTGATTGAGATAATGGCTGCTGCTACCTTTAATATTTTTTACAAATTCCGCGATCGATTGTGTTGGAGGAATAGAAACTATTAAATGGATGTGGTTTTCCGTGCCCCCGATCGCGTGGACAATGCTATTGAGACTGTCCGCTTTGCCAGTAATATATGAGTAAAGTTCTCTTTCTGTTGCAGGAGATATCAAAGGATGTCGCTCTTTTGTTGCCCAAACTAAATGATAGTACAGCCGCCACATTGCCATAAATATTTTTCTTGATTTTTTAGCTGAGTTTTCAATTATCTTCTCATAAATTCACCGGACTAGCCGATCGGACGATCGCCCGATTTTACCATAGTACCACAGTCCGATCGTCCGACATTCCGACAACCCGATCGTCAGAGATTTCGACAATTCGATCGTCCGACATTTCGACAATTCGATCGTTCGATCTCTCGACAGCCCGATAGTCCGACAGGGGTTGAAAACCCCTGTCTCATAGCGAAAGTCCTTTAAAGAGGACTGTGGGTTGGTATATAAGTCGCTATTAATTGACCCAAAAACAGCATTCTCAAACACATCTTAACAGTCCTCTTCAGAGGACTTTCGCTAGGAGGCAGGGAATTAATTCAAAACAGCATTCTCAAACACATCTTAACAGTCCTCTTCAGAGGACTTTCGCTAGGAGGCAGGGAATTAATTCCCTGCCGGACTGCGGGGAAAGCGAGCGAGTATATAAGTCGCAATTAATCGAGCAAAAAACAGCATTCTCAAACACATCTTAACAGTCCTCTTCAGAGGACTTTCGCTATGAGGCAGGGAATTAATTCCCTGCCGGACTCTGGTGAATTGTGCCAAATATCAGTGCAGGTTAATGACTGACTTGGAGGCTGCTCAAACAATCCAGCAGAAATGTCAATATCAGGAGGCTAGATCGGGCTAGCTCCCCAACTGCGTTGACCTCTTCTTCCCCACGCTAATTGCACAGATGTCTCAGGCTTAACAATAGAATTAGTGGGTGAACTTGTATTAGAAGCGATCGCAGCTAATATTGGAGAAGCCGTTAAAACAGAGAAAGCAACGGCGACCAAAAGTTGAACGCGCAAGGGTGATTTATTCATTGCAGATTAATGTATGAAAGACAAAAATATGATATCACATTTTAGCTGACTAGAGGCGATTAATATCAAATCCGGGTTAGTCACCCTTTTTATGATTCGGCGATTGAAATCGCTTCTAGACAAACAAAGTCCGCCTTCGCGGACTAAAGAATAAAGGGGGTATTTAAGTCGGATTCGATCGAAATTAAGGTTCATGTAGGTTATTGGCGTGGTGGGGGCGGGTTTATCAATATTGTTGGTGGGTATCAAATATTGTTGGCGAACCCGCCCCTACAGCCCATGAAATTTGCGGCGATTTACTTGCGCCCAGCTTTCAATTTACCCCGCTGTTTCCGCATCCAAATGCTGACAGTGCCGAAAACCAAACTGCTGAAAACTAAACTCGGTTCCGGCACAGCTTCAGGTGGATTGGGAAACCCCGGATCGTTCCCCGGAGGAACGCCTATCCCTGGTTTTGTCTCCACCTGAGAAACCGTATAAGGTTGTTTGACTATTACATCAAATACAGCATCATCGAGACTCGGATTGCTGCTAGTAAATCTCCTAGTTATCCGATCTAGGAACACAACATTCGGATCGACATCCCCCCCCAAAGCTAGATAGAAAACATCGCTACTAGACACAGTATTTCCATCAGTAGGTATCAACCCAAATTCAGGCGGATTTGAGCCACCAGATTGAGAGCGAACTTGCCACCAATTTAACTGACTTGGAGGTTGCTGAAACAATCCCGCCGGAATGTCAATATCTGGAGGGTCGATCGGGTTAAATCCCGAACCGCGCCTGATTCTTCTTCCCCACAAGAAATCCAGAGATATCTCTTGCAGACTGTCGGAGGTTATGGAAATGGAACCGCCTCGAACTGTCTGAATTTCTTGACCAGACAAACCTAGATAGGTAGTTCGCTGAATTTGCCAATCGTAATTTGTTTGTTCGTCAGGCATTGTTGTTATCTCCCTGTAATTAATGAGTGCAAGTTCTCTACAAAAAGAGCGATATTTTAGTCCTCTGAGCGAGGACTTTAGCTATGAGACAGGGGTTTAAACCCCTGTCGGACTGTCGGGTTATCGAAATATCAAACTGTCAGGTTATCGAAATATCAAACTGTCGGACTAAGACAATTTAGCTATCCAAGCATCATCACCTCCCAAATTATTTCCCCCGACATTCCCGGAAGTAACGCCGCCGATATAAACCCCAGCACTGCTAACAGCAATACCGTTAGAAACATCGTCGCCAACTGTTCCCAATTGCCGCTTCAACTGCAATGCACCGTTGACGTTATACTTGGCAACCCAAGCATCATCGCCGCCTGCATAGTTTTCTCCCAATTTGCCGCGGGTGCGCCCGGTAATGTAGGCGTTGCCATAAATATCGGTGGCAACTCCAGTTGAGGAATCGTAAGCCGATGTTCCTAACTGCCGCTTCCAATTCAATGCACCAGTTACGGCGTTAAATTGGGCAACCCAAGCATCCGCATTTCCGTAATAAATGCCACCTAATTTAGTGTCGTCGCCTGGACCGATCGCGCCCCCCTGACCGTTTTCCTCGCCTACCCATTCAGTTGGATCCCCTGTAAAAACATCTCCTAATTTATTTTTGGTATGCCCGGTGAGGTAGACCCGATCGCCCTTATCGACCGCAATTCCAAAAGCTTCATCTTCCGCTATTGTTCCTAACTGTTTCGTCCAAATTTCATTACCGTTGCTGTCATATTTTGCCAACCAAGCATCAGCATCGCCAGCATTTGTGCCTTGCAAATTGCCCCTAGTCGATCCGGCAATGTAGATATTGCCCGCACTGTCAGACGCGACGCTTTTCGCCTCATCCCAAGCAGCAGTTCCGATTTGTTTTGTCCAAATTAGATTGCCGTTGATATCGTATTTGGCAACAAAAGCATCGGTAGTAACTTCACCGCTTCCCGCTGCATTGCCGATCGTGCGGCCGACGATATGTATGCTGCCATTGCTAATAGAAACTCCGCCCTGGGCAACGTAATAATCTGGTGTTAGCAAATCGCGTTTCCAAAGTCGATCGCCATTAGTGCCGTACTTGACAAGCCAGGAAGTGCGATCGCTCGTATTTCCCAAACCGCCGTCTGTCGAGCCGATCGCATATACGTTGCTATCATCCACAGCAACACCGCTAGCAGCGTCATAAGCAGTAGTTCCGACTTGTCGCTTCCAAATTTGCTGTCCAGTGCTGTCATACTTGGATATCCAGGCATCATACAGCCCCTGATTGCTGCCATCTAAGTTGCCAGAAGTGCGGCCGACGGTGTAAATGTTGTTAGTGCGATCGACTGCGATCGCGTTCGAGGAATCGTAACCAGTTGTTGATATCCCCGACTGCCGCTTCCACTCGAAGGTTGGAGTATCGTTGTCAATAATCGTCACCTCAGCACCGTCATTTTTGCCGATCGCATAGGCAGGATTTTCTACAAGCAACAAACGCACTTTTTCTTTGTCTTCAGATATGGTGTCATCGATCGGTTTTACGTCAATTGCAACCGAAGAAGCACCAGCAGGAATCACAATTGAGGCTTTCTTTTGGTCTTGTGCCAGCCAAGAAAGATTAGCTGGAAGCACAATTTGACCGTTCAACAACTGAAAATCCACACCATCTTTAGCGCGCGGCCACCAATTAGGATCTACCCAATAATCTACAGTTAGCGGATTAGCCGTACTGCCAGTGCGGGTAAATGTAAATTGACCCAACTCGCCGTATTCAGAAGCAGTATCCTTTGTAGGTATTATTGAGACCGTTGGTTTGTCATCGTTATCCCAAATTGTGGTTTTGCTGGTGCCAAGACCCTCCAAAACTTTGTAGTTAGTATTGGGAATTATTGAAAATATCGCGGTTTCTTCCCCTTCCACTAACATATCGTCGATCGCTTCTACAATAAAAGCAACATCGTGTTGGCCGGCAGGAATGACAGCGGTTCCAGACATAGGTGGATAACCAGATTGAGCTTTGTAATCTGTACCAGGAGTAGCAGTTCCCGTCAGCGAGTAATTTACCGTCAAATCCTTGGTTAAACTGCCGCTGCGCCGGAATGTAACATAAGCCAAATTCCCAGATTCAGAAGCGTAGTTTTCCCGTTGGAAATTGCCAATTTTCCCAGAATACCATTCTGCAAAAACTTGAACTTCAGGTCTTTCGCTATCCCAAATTGTCACCTTGTCGCGATTGCTAGAACCCATCTCGTAAGAATTATCTGCCTTTAACTGCAATACAAGAGATTCCGGCAGTTCAGTCACGGTATCGTCAATAGTTTGAATCGGGATTTTGACAGAAGATTGACCAGCCGGAATAGTAACAACGCCACTTAAAGGGTTGTAATCTTTACCATTCTCTGCTTCCGGTGGCGACCAACTATTGAGTCCTGTCACTGCGTAATTCACTGTCAGCGGCAATTTAGTATTCCCAGTGCGAGTAATCGTAAACTCGCCCGGATCTTCCCCTTCCGTAGCATTGGCATCAGTCGCCACCAGTGAAACCGTCGGTTTAGTGCCGAAAAGATTCAATTGCCAAGAATTCCAAGTACCTATTTCTTTTGTCACCCCATCCGAAACTTTCAGCTTCCAATCTCCCACCGATGACTCTCCCCAATTGCGGGCAGAAGTAAACACCCATTTGCTGTAATTGTCACCGTTATCATTGTTTGGTTTAGCCAAAATCGATTCCGTACCGTCGGGAGAAATCAGCGTGACATTCAAATCTCCCCGGAAAGTATGAGTCGCATCAAACATCACCTCCGCCCATTCCACAGTGATATTTTCATCGAATCTAATTGTCCGTTCCACTCCCGTCTCGCTAGCGTCAGGAATCGCCGCATTCACCGATATTTCTGGAGAGCGAAGGGCAATTTCCGTACCTACAGGCGTCCATGTTTTAGCTTTGGCAACTGCGGCAGCTACATCAACAGCCCCGAAACCATATTTATGATTGATATTGTAGCCAGCCGCATTTTTTTGCCAGTCAGAATCGAAGGCATCATTTTGTTTCGCCGTGTTGACTAAAATGTGCTGCACATCTCGCCTCGTCAAGGTCGGATTTGCTTCTAACATCAAAGCAATTTCCCCGGAAACTAAAGGCGCAGCCGAAGAAGTACCGCCAGCATTGTAAGTATAATTCCCCGGACTTTGACCGTCCGCACCCATCAAATCCGTAGTAACAACACCGTTGGTGCTGATATTAATTCCCCAATTATTAAGGGTGCCAACTTGTCCTGTTTCGTCGTCAGTAATTTCTAACTTCCAAATGCCGTTGGGATTTTCACCTGCAAAATTCGATAGCGGTTGTTCGGGCCGGAAACCGTAGCTGCTGCTAAAAGGTGCAATTCCCTCAGTAATGGATTTTTCTGCACTGTCATACAACAAAGTATTTTGGAAGTTGCGGCCGTTTCCACCAACATCTGTAAAGAGTTCTACTCTTTTACCGGATGGACTCAGGAGAAACACATCTAAATCGCTGTTGCGATTGTGTTGAATATCCAAACGGACAGATAAATCAGTTATGACTCCCGGTATGTTGGTAAATGTGAGGTTAGAGATAACTTGCGCGTTATCGGGAATTGGTAATTTTGCCTTGCTATCATTCAAGGCAAAATTCTCAAAACGCCCTTTGGAATAAGCCGATACTAAGATTGGCGCGCCTTCTTCGCTGTAGGATGTTTGTGTGCCGTTGTGATCGATCGCAGCAACGGCGATCGCGTGACGGGAATTCGCAAAACTGTTAAAATTAACATTGCTTTCAAGCTGCTTGTCATTCCCCGCACCAAATACAAAATTACTGCCAAATCCATCTCGACCTTTGGTAGCCCCCATTTCTAATTGATATTCTGCCATCGGTAATGCCAAAAATGGTTGGTTGGCTTTCCAACTGTTGTTGTAAATGTCAATGTCATTTCTGAGATAAGACAAAGCATCCGCAATATTTGTGTCATTTACCTTCCCAGCAATCAATCGCAAACCAGCTAAAGATGCTTCCGGTGCAACACCGCTAATTCCCAAGTTATTATTGCCTGTCGCGGCGGCAATTCCGGCTATTGCCGTCCCGTGGGCATTGTTAGGATTTGGCATCGGATCTTTGTCGTAAACGCCGTTAGTTATCTCATTAAAATCCCGGCTCAAATCGGCACGATACCTGTCTTGCAAATCCGGGTGAGTGTGCTGCAAACCGTCATCGACAATCCCGATGACAACTCCTTTTCCTTTCGCCGTATCCCAAGCTTTAGTAACATTAGCATCCGCACCGGGAGTGCCGCCAGTTTGGCCGGTATTTTGCAAGTTCCACTGTTGCTTGAATAGAGTATCGTTGGGTATCGATTGCGGCTTGAGTTCGATCGCAACTAGCGGATAAGCAAACTCGACGCCGTTAAGATTGTCCAACCGAGACTGCACTTGGGCTGCTGTGACATTTGCAGGCAATTCCCAGATATAAGTGTTGGGAATATGTCCCGTCGCACCCAGATTTTTGGCTTCAAATAAGTTGGCAAAATCTGCGAAAGATTTGCCGGGAGTAACACCCACAACCCACTGTTTGGTTTGCGCCAAGGCTTCCGGTTCGTAGTTGTTGAGAACTTCGGCTCTTTGCACGCTGTAATTTACGCGATCGGACAGCGATTTGGCAATAGTATTGTTATCGCCTTTGAAATCAACTTCCGATTTAGCGTACTTAACTAAGTCTGCGCCAAAATCAGTTTTTGTCCAGTCGCGATCGGGTGCGATCGCCCCAGCCAACAAAGGAGCCTTAGCAGTCGCTCCCATGACCTTAAACGTGATATCGTTATAATCCCTGTCCGTCCAGATATCTGCCCGCAAATCCTCCATCGCAAAGGTACTGCCATCGCCAGTAACATCAGCAATTTGCCGCAGCGAAAACTCATCGTTAGGATTCGCAGTTCCCAAGGAAAATAAAGGTCGCAAATTACCGCCCAGAGTGGGATTTTGCCATACCTGCTGCACGGTTCCGTTGGGAACTAACATCACAGCAAATTCGTCGCCGGACTTCATGGCAAAGGATTTAATTCCTTGATAATTCCCTTTGTTGTAATTGTCCTCGTAACTGACTTTACCGCTAAATCTTGCACCTTCAGTTAAATCATTGATGACGACATAACCTTCGGCTGAATTGCTGGTAGCGCGACGCGCTGCTTCTTTGATGAAATCCTCTTGACGGTCGAACTTATTCATGCCTTTGATATTGAATATCGCCAGTTCTCCTTGATAGTCTCCGCCGTCAAATAGATAATCAAATTTGACTAAGCCATTGGGATTATTGACTTTGAAAACACCAGTATCAAAAGTGAGATTCCACAGCTTTGGTGCAGGAGCTACAATTGGCATAACTGCTGTCTCTACGCCTTTTTCTACCTCCGGATTATCGGCATTTTTAACAAGCTTTTCATTGATTACTTTCTCTCTTACTCCTCCCTCTGCGCTCTCTGCGCTCTCTGCGGTTAAAACTTCTTTTTCACTAACAACCGGCTCAGATTTGACGGATGGCGCGATCGACTTTTGCACCAATTTCTCAACCACAGGCTCAGATTTGACGGATGGCGCGATCGACTTTTGCACCAATTTCTCAACCACAGGCTCAGATTTGACGGATGGCGCGATCGACTTTTCCGCCAATTTCTCAACCACAGGCTCAGATTTGACTTCCGGCGCGATCGACTTTTCCACCAATTTCTCAACAATCGGCTCAGAT
>NZ_JAEQCI010000188.1:0-13553 GCF_020738565.1 Microcoleus sp. PH2017_12_PCY_D_A
CGAAGATCCTTCAAAAAGCTCAATTTCTATCGGTGCTGGTGCAGAAATTCCGGGTGGAATTTTAGGCGTTAGCGGGGGAGTCACGATTAATACGAGTACCGGAAAAATTGAGGGAGGCAGTATTGGCGGTGAGGTAGCTGGAGTTGGAATTAATATTTCTAAATCTTCTGAAGGTGTAGGTGTCGGAATATCGCTGCAAATTCCGTTTTCTCCAATTAGCATCGAGTTAGGTTTTGAGTTTCCTGATAAGGAAGAACTACCAACACCAACACCAACACCAACACCAACACCAACCCCCGATCGAGAAGAGGGAATTAAATTAGAAGGCGGGACAGACTTTGTTTATGTTGTAGCAGGATACCAAGCAGAATCTTATTATGAACAGCAGTTCCCTGGTTCTGGATTTTTTTCCGCTTCTCATTGGAGCGACCAAAATATTATGTCTTGGAAGTTTGCAATTGATGCTCCTGAGAACATTCCAGACCCAAGGGATACACAGTTTCGTATTCCTTTCAATGCCACCGCAAGACTTAAGGGCTTTCGGGCTTATACACATTACACAATTCCGACTGCTTCTTATGTCACTAGGGTCGAGGGTTTATATGAGTTGAAAAATAAAACTCTTTTGGCTTGGCCGCGATATTCGGTATGGACCAGTCCATTACTTGAATTTGTCCCCCCTCCCTCTGTAACGTGTTCCGTTAACGGCAATTCTGCGCCTAACAGCTCGTGCGGTGCCGTAAGTGTGCCTTACTCATCCTATTACATAGTTTTTGGAAGTCGGACAAATTGCAAATCTTTCCTTGAAGAAATCAAAAGCCAGCCTTCTGAACAAGACAAAAATATTATTACTGGAACTTCTACAAACGGCTCAACTACTTTTTTTAAGCATCGTTTTATCGTTTCTCATATATTCCCAGTTGGGAAGCAACAATTTACGCCTTCTCTTCCACCCAATCCACCACCTAGAAAAGAAATGGATCAATGTTGCAGCGACTCAATTAAATTACTCAGACAAATTCACAAAGGCTTGGGGATTTCTAAGTTTCCCGGTGAACTCCCAGTTACAATTATCCAGGAAGTTACAAAAAAAGGTGAACAGCCTAGTGAACCTGCTCAAGAACCTATTGCAGATTTTGTTGATTTACTCACTTGGATGTTCAAGCGCGACGACGAACGCTGGGGTCAATGGGAAGTCGCGATTAATATCAAAGACACCGACATCACTAAAAAGGGCGACCAAAGCAAACTAATAAGATTCCCCAATTTAGCCGAGTCCATTGCTGAGTTAGAAGGTCAAATTTTGAGCATCCTTACTAACGTTGAAGCCTTGGTTGCCCTGCAAGTTAAGACTCTTGCTGAATCTGGGATTGGTAGGCAGGAAGCTATGAAAGGCTATTTAGCCTCAAAAGCAATTATAAAATACCTTGCTATTAAAACAGTTGAAAAAGATTTTCCACATCCTTTGACTTACACTCCTGGGGCTGATTCTATAGACAAATTAGTTGAAGAATCTGAGGGTCACGTTGTCGGTATTGACTATGAGGAAAAAGAAACACTTCGCGACATCTTTGCCGACTTGCTGCAAGCAGCAGCTATTATTCGAGCCGTACACTGGCAAAGAATAGATACTAAAAGGGATACTAAGAGTCAACTCCTCGACCTGCTAAAAGGTAGCGTAGACTTGGCAAACAAAATAGGTAATCCCTCTACCAAAGGCGAAGCTGAGGGCAAGTTCGATTCGACCAAGGACTGGGAAGACTTTCTTGACGAGGTTGAGGACGGGTTTACTAATTCAACTGGAATTACGGATTTACAAAATCCCTACGGCAAAACTCGCGATCGCAGACCTCGAATCAGGCAAATCGGCGACAACATTGCTCAAGCGGGAGGAAAAAAATAATGACAACACCCGCACCCATTCCAAAAATAGGAATGATTTTGCGAGAACTTGGCTCAAGAAAATTTCGCGAATCCTCAACTGGCGGAGCAATTATTAGATCGTGGTCTAGCAGTGCGACAAATTCTGCAAGTAGTAATAAAGGATTTTTTGAGACTATCTTTGATGGGGCCCTCCGCTTTGGGAACTTCCTAATTTCAGGGGCGATCAGTTTAATTTCTTTTAGTTTCACAAAGTTGTGGAGCTGGATTGTAAGCGGCGTGCAGTTTATTTATAATTTCGACGGGAATATTAGCGATACGGCAATTGACAAACAAATAGAGGGTTTGTGGCAGTCTTTTGGGGGGATATTAGGTGGGAGCGTGGGCCGGGCAATTGGATGGATTGGATGCGGGCTTGTTCCGGCTGCCACGGTTTTTAGTTTTAATCAATCTCTCGGAACTTACTTGTTGAAGCAAGTTGGCGAGCAAGCGCTTGACGAAATGTTAGACGCTGCTAGCGCTGTAATTAACGCTGCTTTTAGACTAGGAACTCAGGCTGCTTTTTTGTGGCTTTACAAAGATATTCGCAGAGCATTAAAAGACCCAAATAATCCATTTGGTAATGCCCTGCGGGGAGTTCTCGGAAGCAAAACAATTGATAATTGGGGCCAGGGTGAATCTTGGACTATGGCAAAAGCGGTCGAGAAAAAAATCGAATCTATTCCTGATAAATTCTGGAAAAATTTTGCTGAGGAGGCTTTCGAGGAAGGTTCGGAAGCTTGCATTGAAGCCGGATTTGCTGTGGCTGGAGGCATTGACGCCTATTTGGCGCAGCAGGCGATGACCAACAATGCTGTGCTCGGGAGCGATCGCACTGTGGAAATTACGCCCGATCGCTCTGTGCCTGACGAACGAATTGTTTTGTCAGGGCCAGAAGCTGTTTTGCGGCCGGCGGTGGTTCAGGTTATGGCAACTCACCAGATGCTCGGAAATCGGGATGTCGGGGTTCTCATCAATGGAAATTCTGTTGATGACTACGTGCGCCCGCAGTTTCAGCAGCGCTATTTGATTGTTGAATTTAGAGAAAAGGAACAGCCGCCGTGGCTCCTGCCAACAGGAAAACGAGCTCGCAAGAAACAAATTACTATCCCAGATGTGGAGCGGGGGTTGACTTGGGAGAAAATCAAGCTAGCTGCTAAAAAGTTTACGGCTGGAGATACGCTGGTTAACGCGCCATTAAACAATGGCAGACAAATGCAGGTTTACGCTGCGACAGAAAACGAAGGGATGCAAAAAATTGAAGAACTGCTGAAACTTTCTACGGCGAAACTTTTGCCGAGGGCTGCTCGCGGCTCATCATATGTAAACCCGTCTGCCGCACGGCGAGTTTTACCTTACATTGTTTACCCGAGCAAGGCCGTGCTGGTTTGGCGCAAGCGATCGGCTGATTCAGAAGGTCGGATGGACTTAGCGGACAACCGCTGGGACGAACAGCGAATTGAGTTTGATTTATGGCCCGAGGAAGAACCCGTAGGTATTGAGCCTTTGGGATAGTGCTACTTGCTTTTTAAGAAATACCGACGCTCCCGAGATAATTGCTTTTTTACGTCCTCAACTGACATTCCTGTTTCCTTTGAGAGCCTCACTAACAGATTCCCTCTGGGGCGGTACTTGTACGGCCGCCCCCACTTGCCTGTTTCCTTGAGCAGAGCTCTCTTGCTGGGTGTTCCGAGCAATGGGTACAAAATGATATTCATAGGCTTAACAAAATTTAACAGGTCTGATCGCTAACGATCGTACTAAGGTACAACCCTAGGGGTGTGTTTAAAGTGTAAAAGCTAAAACAACCCTACAGCAGCGGTTACAGGCGCTTGACAGACTCAAGAAAAAGGATTTAGGTTAAGGGGCATAAGCAGTTAGCGAGAGATTTGGTTGTATGCCCGTACCGCTGGAAATTGGAGCTGTAGCTCCCGAGTTTTTGACTTGCGAGGGAAATTGGAATACGCCGGTGCCGGCACGCGATCAAAACGGCAACGAGATTTCAATTAAGGATTTTGACGGCAAGTGCTTGGTACTAATTTTTCTTACCGAAGCGAGAGAAGAAATTCACCGACAGCCAACGATGAAATTGCTGGAGATGATGAAGGGGTTTGCGACAAAATACAAAAATGCCAATGTTTCGCTCGTAGCGGCGGGGGCAGACGAGAGGGGTATGATGCTGGAATTGGTAAAGGAAGCTGAGCTTAATTTCCCCTACATCCCTTTGTTAGACGCTAGTCCGATGGGTCACGAGTACAACGCTTATTTTGGCGTTACTTCCGCAATTACCTACGCAATTTGCGACGGCAAAATCCATCAAAGCTGGGATAACAACTATCCCAAGGACTACGACGCAAGTCATTTTGAGGAAGTGCTGTCCTACATCGCCGCTAACAACCTCGCATAACTAAAAAATTCACAAAGCAGAGAAGAAAATTAACAAAGCATAGAAGGCTAAAACCGTATGGGTTCTCAAACAAAGTACGATCCAAAAACATTTGTATTTGTTCCTATCAAGATTGCGACAACTCAAGAAGGTGTCGAAGTTGGGGGCGTGAACTACGCTTTTTCTACAAACATTCCGTCAGGTGCTCGCACAACTTTAGGGCAAGTTGAAATCACAGACATTAACAGCCCGCCGCTGGGAACAGTTCTGGCATCCAGTTTTCCCAAACCTCGAAGGGCCAGCCGGCGAACGGGTGGAACGGGAGGGCGGTTTACGTCATCGTTTTGTTCCACAGCTTTAATCAAGCAATTGCAGGTTGGGGGCTGGAGGGTGAGCAAGCCCAGGGTGACAAAGCCACCGCTGCACACTCCCACATTGCGGCCCAATTCTTTCATTCAAACTGCTTACGTTACGTTTCGGGGGATCAAATACGCTTGGCAGTTGCCAAAAGTAACTATTACCAACCTGACCCAAGCCGTAATCGACCAATTGGGAATTAAACTGGCAACTCCCTCAGATTTTGACGAGCTTTGCTTTGGCGCTCAAGCTCCCAAACCCCCAAAAGCCTCGGTAACGCTAGGTCAGGGAACAGGTGCAGATACAACCACAAAAACTCTTTCTACTTTTTACGACCCTAGTATCGCTAACTTACCAGCAGGATGGGCAGAATCGAAAGCACCGAGAATTGCGTTCAAATAATCCTGCCCGGAGACCCGGAATTTGGTGCAACTTTAAGCCAAATTCCGCCGGACTGGAAACACCAAGCAGATGCAAAAGGCTGTTTTGGGTTCGTGCCCGATGCAGCCCTGGGCGGAATATTGAGACCGGCAAACAGCGCCGAAGTTAAAGACTACGTGCTTGGCGGCGAGTACGAACAACACCTACAAAATCTGCACGGCGAATTTTACACGTCACCAGACGGATCTGAATGGTACGAAGAAGACTTTGATGGTGTTGAAGAGTTTTATGTTGACTGGTAGATGAGTCTTGACAATCAATCTAATTGGCAAGTTATTTACAGTGGAACCCATTCTGCTGCGGTCGGGTTCGAGCAAGGTATAGGCAGAATCTTGATTCCCGGAAGGTTTGCGGAACACACTATTAGGGCTTATAGCACTTCTTTTGTGGCTAGGCCCCGATGGTGGCTGGGAGGGACTTTAACTCAAATATTGGATGATGGTAATTCCCAGAATGACTTTGAAGGGTCTCGCTGGCAAGTGCCTTTAAATAGAACCACACTAATTCAACTTCCTCAACTTACGCAAGAATATCGAATTAAGTTTGAGCCTGCTAAATGGCACAGGCAAATTCAGTTAACAATTGAAATCTACAGGCCATGAACTTAACTTCGACTTTTCTTCAAATTGATTTAGCAGTAATGAGTTGCATTCTTGGGTTGATGGGCTTAATCTGGAAGGCGTTAAAAGATATGCAAAAAGAAGCAATTGTTGCAGCGCAACAGAGAACAAAATTAGAAGAGGCCGTAAAGTTTTACGGAAAAAGGCTGGACAATGTTGAAAGCTGGATTACTGGAAATTCTGGATTTAAGGAGCGTTGAAGGTGCCCAGAATTTCTGCCAAAGCTTTGCTGGCAAATCCCAATTCAACTTTAACGGAATTAGTGGATGCGCTAGTTAAGCTGTCTGAGGATAAAGGTTATCTACAAGGGTGCAAAGGCTTTGCTAAAACAATCAGCGAAACAGATTGTTTGATTGATGCGCTGCGCGATCGCATTTTACAAATAGCGAGCAAATAATTATGCACAAACTTGAATTTGCCATGCAGCTAAGACCTGCAACTGAGCTTCTTTGGGGAAATTTAAAGCTGATTTATCCTGACGGAACGCCGATCGACTATGTTGCGACTTCTGGCTGTACCGGCTGGCAGCAAGCGGGCGATCAGTGGGAACGGGGTAAAGGGCCTATTCCGCAGGGATTTGATTACAAGATTCCCACAACCCCGTACTGGTCTCCCTCAAGGGGCATTGAAGGGTATTTTTTCCACATCACTCCTGACCCGGTAGTTTGTTGCAAAAGCGGCGCGGCTGGGACAGATTTTGCGAAAGGATGCAGTCGATCGCGCGATCGGGCGTTGAGCAGGTTTCTCTGAAGGTGGTTTACGGGTAAGTCATCGTTACTGGGGATTCATCTTAACGGGTACTCGGACAAGGGGGATTTGTAGCGGCAACGAGAAATCTGGTTTTTGAGTGTATTTCGGGCTGCTAAACCGAAGGTTTTCACTATGTTTATTTGTACCTACTTACCTAAGTTAAGTCGATCGGCATTTAATCCTGTTTCGCCAAATGATATAAGATCGAGCTAAATTTCTCGTGTGAGAGTAGAGACTTTTGTGAGCCAACAAGATATCTTAAATTTAGCAAAAGAAGGCGATGCCAGGGCGATCGCATTTCTGATCGGCCAAGCACTCCAAACCTTCGGCGTCACGGCGAAAGGCAGCTTGGAAAACGCAACCCTGCACCTGCTGCTGGAAGCAGAAAAATTGCCCGCAGAAGAAGCCTGTCTCCGAGTCGCAGTCAAAGGATTGCAGCGGCTGCAACCAAATAACATTTACGGAGTAACAGTCTACGGGAGGCGCGAAGGCGAGCAATTGCCCGCTTGGACTCAGACAGTAGAATTAAAACAACGCTCCTCTTGTACACCCGCAACCGCAGCCGCACCAGTCAGTGCAGCCGCACCCGCAACTGTAGCCCCAGTCAAAATTCCTGTAGGTGTCGCCACCGTACCCACTGCCCCAATTCCTGTAATTTTGCCCAAGGTAGAAACACCTCAAAATATCACAACCCCACCCATTCAAATACCAGAAAAATCCCCCCGCAAATCCTATAGAATCCCAACTCCCAAACCCACAAACCAACGCAAAAAAAAGCCATCACCGCCGCCTGATAGAATCCCAACTCCCACATTCACAAACCAACACCAACCAAAGCCATCACCTCTGCCAGATTTGCCCAGGCGTAAAACTAAAAAATCTTGGCTGTCAGTCGGTACTCTCAGCCTGATTTTCGTACCGATAGCAGGCTTTGTACTCGGTTCTCAATTCAATAAATCCTCAAACACCGCTACGATTAACAATGTCACCTCAAAGCCTGCGGTACAAAAAGTAGGCGCGGCAAAGCCATCCCGCAAGGAATCTATCCCAACGTCAGCATCCGCCGCCAAACCCGGATCGCAATCACCATCCCAGGCAGCAAAAATACCAGCCAATTTGCCCGCAACTGTCAGCATCAAAGCAGTTGGTGACATGATTCCCGGCACCAATTTCCCCTACAACAAACTCCCGGAAAATAAGGAGCGTTTATTTGAATCGGTAAAACCATACCTGCAAGGAGCCGATATTCTGTTTGGCAATTTTGAAAGCACAATGACCGATTATCCTTACAGTTCCAAAGGAGGCGGCGGAGGAATGCTGTTTGCCTTTCGGACGCCTCCGAGTTATGCCAAAATCTTCAAAGATGTTGGTTTTGATATCTTGAATGTTGCCAACAATCACTCCTACGATTTTAACGAGCAGGGATTTAAGGACACGATCAAAAACATCGACAGCAACGGCATGAAGGCTGTTGGCAAAAGAGATCAAATTGTTTATCAAAATGTCAAGGGCGTCAATGTTGCCTTTATCGGTTTCAGCAACTACGGCGAAGTTCACAATTCCTTGCTGGAACTGAAAGCGGGGACAGAAGTTGTCAAAAAAGCAAAGCAAAAGGCTGATATTGTAGTCATCTCAGTTCATGCTGGAGCTGAAGGAACCGGAGCTCAGAATGTCAACAATAGAAATGAGTTCTTTTACGGAGAAAACCGGGGAAATATGGTGTTGTTTTCGCGCACGATGATTGATGCGGGAGCAGATTTGATTTTGGGACACGGCCCCCACGTTACCAGAGCTGTGGAACTTTACAAAGGGAAATTGATTGCGTATTCCCTGGGCAATTTTATGGGTTATCGCACTTTGTCCACAGCCGGAGCACTGGGTCAATCTCTGATTTTGGATGTAAAAATGACGCCAAAAGGGGATTTTGTTTCTGGTAAGATTATCCCGATCGAACTTAGCAGCCAAGGTATTCCTTCTGTGGATGACGATTTTAGAAGTGTGGGGTTGATTCGCCGTTTGACAAAGAGCGATTTTCCGAATACTGGTTTGACGATTGATGACAAGGGACAAATTTTGAAAAAGAGTAAGTAGTTATTGGGCCTTGGGAATTTTAACTCGTTTCCAGGCTCTGTCTGGGAACCGATGTCACTCTTGCTCTGCCAGGACTTACGCAAAAAATGGTCTACTCCGCTATTGGTAGTGGTAAGGTGCGCACTGCGCACCCTACATATGGCTGTTATCCGTAAGTCCTGTCTGCCTCGAAAAGCGATCGGGAAAGTTGGAGGCAGAGCCTGGGAACAAGTAACAAAGTTGGAGGCAAAGCCTCCGGATCCGCGTTACCAGGCAGAGCCTGGGAACAAGTAAATATTACCCAAAATCAGGACATGGCACTGCCATGTCCCTACAATTAATCACCGTAGGGAAACGGCACTGCCGTGTCCTCTATATCATTCCGGCGCAGCCGTAATTGATATCACAAATAACAAATAACCAATCACCAATAATTAGTCATAAACCATCGTTTTCAAAGCTTCTTTCATTTCCTCTGCTGTCGTCGTCGCCGTACCGAATTGACGCACGACAATGCTAGCGGCCAAATTGCCCAAAACTGCTGCTTCCCAACCGGATGCACCGACGCACAAAGCTAAAGTCATCGCTGCTACGACTGTATCTCCAGCACCGGTTACATCGAAGACATCAGTCTTGTTGAAAGGGGGAATATCCCAGCTTTGAATGGCAAATTCCCCGTTTTCACAAGTGGATGTTGGAGGGGGTGAATTTTTGATTTGTTCAACCTTCACTCTTTCAAACAAACTCATCCCTTCTTCGCCGCGAGTAATGAGGATTTTTTGAGCTTGAGTTAAGTTCAACAAATCGTGTCCTGCTTGCATTAAAGTTTCAGGGTTTTTGATAGCATATCCGACTGCTTGCTCGGCTTCCGGTAAGTTCGGAGTAAACAGCATTGCTCCAGAATATCGCTGCAAATTTGTTTGAGCGTCTACAATTGTTTTGCCGGGAACCACTGCCGATTCGATCGCCAAACGAGTCAAAACTCCGTCGCCGTAGTCGGAACAAACCACCGCATCGACTGTCGGGATTTGCTGCCGGATGTAGTGTGCTAATTGCAACTGCAAGTCTAAATCCGGCAACTCGTCCGATTTGCGATCGACTCGGACAATTTGTTGAGTCACCGACTGCCGCGCGTGCCCGGAAATGCGAGTTTTGGTAACGGTTGGACGCTGCGAATCGATTAAAATGCCAGCCGTATCAATTCCCGCAGCCTCAAAAATACCGCACAAAGCCTTTCCCTGGTCGTCTTTTCCCACCAAACCAGCAACTTTTACTTTGCCTCCCAGTTTGGCTAAATTGTAGACAGCATTTGCGCCTCCTCCGGGTACTTGCCGAGTATTTTCGTAGCGCAAAATCAACACAGGTGCTTCGCGGGAAATTCGCTCTACTTGTCCGGTAACAAACTCGTCCAAGGTCAAATCTCCGATCGCTAATACCTGCGCTCGATCGAAGCAGTCTAATCTTTTCAATAATTGCTCTGTTGAGGCACGCAGTTGAGGCAAAAAATCGGAATAGTCGTTAGTCATTAACCAAAAAAATGAGACTGAGGAGTTGATAGTTGAGCGTGGCACGAGCGGCAATTAAAAATCCTAATAAAGATTAATAATTAATTTCCTCCCTGATTTGATTTTTAACTTTTAATTGATTTTCTCACTGTGATGAGTGAGAAACCCGTTTCAGGCTGTTGGCGATCGCACGCGCTCAACCAACTTGGCCCAAAAATGCGGATACAAGCCAATCCATTGAGACTTAATAGAAAGTTTCACGGTGTGGAATTTGCCTGCTACATAAGTGCTTTCAAAAGACAGCAGAATTATTTCAATTTCTGCTTGATGATCGTAATCACCTGAGTCATTTGTTTTTTGAGTGCATCAATTTCCGCTTGCATTTTGGCCATTTTCTGAGTCATCGCCTGAATTTCGGCAGCGCCCGCTCCGGAGCTGGGGGCAGCAGCAGCGGCGGCAGGGGCTTCTGGCACAGGTTTCTTTTTGGCCAGTACCATCGCCGATTTGATCGCCTCGGTTAGCTGCTTCTTCTCAAAGGGTTTAGCGATGAATGCAAAGAAATGCTTCTCGAAGGGTTTCGGAATTTTCTCCATCACCTCTTCTTCGCGCCCCGACATGATCACCAAAGGTATCTTAGAAAGCTCGGGATGGGCTTGCACTTTTTGATACACTTCCCAACCGCTGACTTTGGGCAGTAGAAAATCTAACATAATTAGATTCGGTCGGGCTTGACGGATCAGTTTGAGTCCCTCTTCGCCGTCTTTTGCTTCTAGAACTTCAAAGTTACCTTGAGGCAACATCTCTCGGACTCGGACGCGGATGACTTTACTGTCATCGATTACCAAGATTTTTTGACCAGCCACGACTGACTCCTTCAGTAATGAATGAGTGAAGATTTGCAACCTTCAGTATATCCCTAACAGAATTCTACCCATAATTCTGGGCGAGTTTAGTTTTGCTGCACCTCTGCCCGATTCTGATTTCGGGTGACACTGCTACAAGTTCAGGGACTTTGATTTCGGATACGATCGAATATATTAACTCGACGCCACTTGATTTTATGTCGCCCCAAACTCCTCAAACTCCTACTGTCAAAGCAACTGCCGCTCAAATGCGGGGTGAAATCGAGGCAATGCCGGATTGGCTGAGGCGCCCCATTGGCAAAGCTAGCGAACTTTCCCAAGTGCAAAAAATTATCAAACAGCGGCAAATTCACACTATTTGCGAGGAGGGCAGATGTCCCAACCGGGGCGAGTGCTACGCGCAAAAAACGGCGACTTTTTTGTTGATGGGGCCGACTTGCACCCGTGCTTGTGCTTTTTGTCAAGTAGATAAAGGTCATTCTCCGATGCCCCTCGATCCCCAGGAACCGCAAAAGGTGGCCGAGGCCGTGCAATTGTTGGGTTTGCGCTATGCGGTGCTGACTTCGGTGGCGAGGGACGATTTGCCGGATGGAGGTGCGGGTTGGTTCGCGCTGACGATCGCCCAAATCCGCCACTTAAACCCCGATACTGAGGTTGAGGTACTGACTCCAGATTTTTGGGGAGGCATCGGTAGGGGCGGTGGATGGTGCGGGCCCGCCCCCGGGGATAATTCCGGGCTCGATCAGTTGCAGCGCGAGCGGATTCGGACGGTGGTTGAGGCAAAACCGGCTTGTTACAACCACAATATTGAGACGGTGCGCCGGTTGCAGGGGCCGGTGCGGAGGGGGGCCAAGTACGATCGCTCGATCGACCTTTTACGCATTGTCAAGGAATTTGACCCAACTATTCCCACCAAATCCGGTTTGATGTTGGGACACGGCGAAACGGAAGCCGAGATTGTAGAAGCGATGGCCGACTTGCGGGATGCCAAGTGCGATCGGCTCACCCTCGGTCAATACATGAGACCATCTCTAGAACACCTCCCAGTGCGCCAATACTGGACTCCGGCAGAATTTGACCGTTTCGGGTCGATCGCCCGCCAGATGGGGTTTGAGCGAGTGCGATCGGGGCCTCTCGTCCGCAGTTCCTACCACGCCGGAGCGATCGATTGAAATTCATCTAATTTCAACTCGGTATAAACTCCTAGTTACAAAAAATAACACTCAAGGATTGTGTCATGTGCGACGCTCTCTGCTATTTGTGAATACAGTGACTTGTGAATTAGGAGCAAAAATTATGGCAGAGATAGCAAAGAACCAATTAAAATCCGACTCCGTGATGAAAACGGGCAAATTCCCTTACACTTTTCGCACAGCCTGGTTTCTGTTGCTGTTAGGCATCAATTTTCTGATGGCAGCCTACTATTTCCATATCATTGAATAGTTCTGCAACTTGACTTTTAGCAGACCCTGCTGTTCTCGACCTCAACGTCGGAGAGTGGGAGAGGGGGAGAGGGGGAGAGTGGGAGAGTGTCTGATGGGGATTGTGGGAGAGTTGGGGAAAATATGACTTCATCCTTCTTGCTTGTGACTGCTGACTTCTTCCCTATTCCCTCTTCCTTCATCCTTCTAACTAATGACTGATGACTGATGACTGATGACTGCTGACTGCTGACTGATGACTGCTGACTAATGACTAATGACTAATGACTAATGACTTCTCTAAGGATTTCTCGACGCTTCTAACTTAGACAACCGCTCTTGAATTTTGAGTACATCCTGCTTAGTTTCAATTGCCAAAGTTGCTAAATTGTCAAACATCGGGTCTCCCGAAAGCATTCTAGGATTTGTCCTGCCCGAACCAGGGCGGTTCGGAGACACAGGCCGATTAACTCCAGAACCTTGAGACTGCAAACTGTAGATTTGTCCCCGGAGTTCAGCAATTTGACTTTCTAACTGAGTAATCCGAAACTCTAATTGACTGGTCAATTGAGCAGGCGTAAAAATTGGCGAAATAGTAATTGCTAGCGCGCAAACAAGACACAAAAAACCAATTTCTAGGGCGCGATGGCGAATATTTTTCGGCATAGCTTTAATAATTTAAATTATACCACTTCTACAATAACAAATCGGTAAGATTTTTGACCTCTATCAGAAGTATGTCTTATGCCAACTAGGAACGTAGCTATTTTTATGTTCGATGATGTCGAGGTACTGGACTTTGCAGGGCCATTTGAAGTGTTTTCGGTGACATCAGAATTAATTGACACTCCCCGGTCTGAAGACGCGGGGATTCTTAAGGACAAACTTTGGGAGATGAATCCCCCCAAAGTTTAATTCTTAAAGGGTTAGTCAGTAACCCGCTACCCACACAGCGAGACTATTGAGTCTATGGCTACTTTTGATTTCCTAATGATGTTTGCCGCACCGTTAACATCTGCATTCAGAATTAATTTCTGACCAGAACGGTACAAACCTCGTTTAATTCTTTTACCAGACGGTTGCCAATTGTCGGGTTTTTCACCAACTTTCACTGGCAGTACGTCTCGATCCAAGAAGCTAGCTTTTGAGGTGTAGGATTCGTCTTGCTCTACAAATCTCCATCCTCTGAGAGCGCACTCTTGTTGTAGTCTATCTTTGAC